>CALBKW010000134.1 GCA_937895785.1 uncultured Candidatus Melainabacteria bacterium
TTTCTGGCAACTCAAAAGTTCAAACAATTAATGCACAAATTCTAGCAAACAATAACAATCACTTATCAATCATTGATATCAATTCACTAAAAGGTAGAACTTCACTGATTAACGCTGATTTGAAGATTGAAAACAACACACTAAAAGTCAATGATATCAGTATTAACGCCCTTTCTCATAATAATGGTATCACCGAAAACTTTAATGCAAATTTATCTGGTTCAACAAAAATTTTACAAGCAAAAGGCTCTATTAACAACCTTCTTGGTAAAGTACAAACTATTAGCGGATTTAATATATCTATTCCAAATCAAGTAACAGTAAGCATTCCAACTTTTACTAACTCTCAAATACAAATAAAAGGTGATTTAAACGTATCAGGAACAGTAACAAACCCTGTAATAACAGGTATGTTAAACATTCCTTACGTTTCATTGCCAAGTATTCAAACAGTTGGAAAAAACATTACAGTAAATGCGACAAAGAGCCTTATTGACGTATATTGTGGCAATATAAAAGTTGCAGATTCAGTAATGCAAATCATTGCGACTATGAACAGCAACTTCAATCGCGGAGTATACATACGTTCTATGACATTTAACGCTGAAAACATCAATGCAGACAGTCTTATGAAGATGATTTCATTACTTCCTCAAAGCAATATCGCCCCTGGAACTGATGCAGGCGTAACAATTGCAAGCGGAAAAGCAAAAGTAGAGCGAATTTCATCAGGTACAATCGTTGCAACAAACGTGACTTCTGACTTTAACCTATATAACAATTTATTTAAACTTAATAACGTTAGCGCAAGTGCCTATGGTGGCAAGATTGCAGGCAAAATTACATACAATTTGCTATATTCTAGCACAGGTATAAACCTTCAAGGACGCTACTTAAACGCTAATTCTGCTCTATATGCATGCACTGGAATGCGCAATTTGATGGACGGTTTGCTTGATTTTGATGCTATAAACCTTACAGCAAGAGGTTTGACAGACACTCAAATAATGCAAAGCCTTAAAGGGAACGTTAAATTCATTGTTTCTAATGGTCAAATGGGCGCTTTGGGTAAATTAGAAAACTTGCTATATGCACAGAACATTTTGGCTAATAACCTACTAAAAACAACAATGAGCGCGGTTGTAGGGGCTGTAAAAGTTAAGAAAACTGGAGAATTTAAGTACATAAAAGGTTCTGTTTCACTATCTAACGGCTGGGCAACACTTGAAAGAATCCAAACATCAGGCCCAGCAATGAGTATGTACATAAAAGGTCGTGTAAACATCTTGAACAACAGAGCTGATTTAATTATCCTAGGACGCTTGTCTAACGAGGTTGTTAGCGTTTTAGGTCCAATCGGTAACTTCTCTGTAAATAGCCTAATAGCCTCTATACCAAAGATTGGAACGGTTACTTCATCGCTTATAAATCAGATGACAACTAACCCTAGCGGTGAAAATTTGGCTCTATTACCTGATTTATCGCCAGCTCAAGCAAATACAAAAGCGTTTAAGGCTGCTATAAATGGCTCTTTAGAGTCTACAAGTTCTGTATCATACTTCAAATGGCTAGCTACACCTCAAGCTGGCTCGCAAGCTACTACAAGTACTACAACTCAGCCTAGCCAGACACAACAAAATTTACAAAACACCTTAAACACCGCAAAAACAAACGCTCAGAACGTTATCAACAAGGTGCTAAGCCCTAGTACAACTACAGCAACACCTATGACACCACCAGCAAGCTCAACAAACAACGGTGTCGCAGACTTTATCAACAGTCTTCCTAATTTAAAATAACGGCTAAAACATAATATTTAAAATATTTTAGGCGGAGTACGGTTTTGTAAAACCGCACTCCGCCTGTCACTTTCCCATTTTAATTTCTAAGAACAGCCTCAAATGATACATTACAGAATTTAGACCGTAAAATAACGTCCGTAAAAATACGTACGTATTTTTACGGACAAAATCTAAACTTCACCTAAATTTTTGCAATTTTATTTACAACTTGTATTAGTTGTTATATCCAAAGTTTTTCCATTCGGACATTTTCCTGTTCTATCAGCTTTCAAATAGTCCATATTTCCATATTTGATTACCCAACTTGAACAGCTTATGCCAAATTTAAAACAATCATTTTTTAAATTTGTTAAATTACTATTAGTATCATCCTCACCCAAAGGACGTATACCTCTGTTTTCTATGCTATAGGCTTTAAATATAAACAAGTCTTTACCGTATGTTCCTGCACCTTTGTTAACTCCGTCCAAATCTATTAAAATATCCATTGTATGGTTATCTCCAATTGCGGGTTCTGATGTTGCCTCTCCTATTATTACAGCCCCATCAGGTAAAATATAATAATAATCCGGAAGAGCCATATACGCATTGGTAGCACCATTTAAATCCTTTTGTGTTACTGGATATGCTTCATTCTTTTTCGTCATTTTTAAGAAATCAGCCATACGGTCAAAGAAAACAAATGTATCATCTTGCCATTCTGCAAATGGACCATACACAGCTTCAGCTCTACCAAAAGCATCGTTAAGATTTGAGTATATCTTTTGAAGTTTCGCAATTTTTTCTTTGTCAGCTGTTGAAGAATTTAAGTTTGGAATAGTCAGTGCTGCAACCACACCAATAATACCCATTACAATTAGGGTTTCTGCAAGTGTGAAAGCGAAGGCTTTTTTGAAACTTGTCATTCCGAACTTGTTTGACAAAGCGAACAAACGAAAAATGAGTTTTGTGAGCCTGTCCACCGTATGACGGAATCGCAATGTCTTTCCGGTGAAACCATGCGACCCTGAAACGAGTTCAGGGTGACATAATGTTAAATGTTTTGTCAACGAATGACAGAATGTTTTTATTCTACGCAACAAAAATATCAAACTAGACTTAGAGCCTTTATGCCCCAAATCCACATCATTACTAGCTTTTTTTTCCCCCGAGATGTGAGGGTGTTTATTTTCAATATATTCAGCCATGACATTTTCTCCTTATTTTTATTCAGTATAGACTATTTTTTAGTTCTTTGCAAGCGTGACGTTTCATAAAAAAAACACCCGATTGTTATCGAGTGCTTTTTATTTATCTTAAACTTTTCTCTTACGAGCTGCTTCAGATTTGCGTTTTCTTTTTACGCTTGGCTTTTCGTAGCGTTCACGTTTTTTTACTTCAGATAAAACGCCGGCTTTTTGAATTTTTTTCTTGAAACGTCTTAATGCGCTTTCGATTGATTCGTTTTCGCCTACTTTAATTTCTGGCATCGTTTTTTCACCACCTTCAATGTTAATGTATTTTGTGACCTTATTCTATCATGCAATTTTTTAAAAATCAATAGTTATCTTGTTTTATTGCGCCCCAAGCTCGAATTGAGCCCATTTCGTATTTTATAAGCAAGTACCCGCCATCAGGGACATATTCCATTTCCGCATTAGAGTAAATATATTCGGGTTTTGGTTTCAAACCAAATTCATCATACTTTTTAGCGATATTTTCGCGTTTTTTCTTCTCTTTTTTAGCCTTTTTTTGTTCTTTTTTGTCGTATTGTTTTTGCGCCTGAGTTTCGTCTTCTTCAAGTTTAAACACTGGAACTCTTGCAATTACGTCATAAGCTTGAATAAACAAAATTTGTGTATTATCTGGTGACAAGTCCAGCTTGTAATGTCCAGGTTGTAAAACTGGTTCACCATGCTCATCAACAATCGGGTCAACTATCGACAAAGTTGGATGCTGGTCATCTGGTGCAGCATAACGAACATGACTTTTATCCGCATCCTTTTGCCCTGTAGGGTAGATGGGATAAGGGGCATGGGGCATAACCTCATCAATGTCTTTCAAATCTGGTGTAATAATTCCATCAAGCATTAATTTTTGCTATCAAAGCCTCCATAGTTGATTGAATTTCTGTAAAGCTCTTGCCCAAAGCTCTTTCATGACCAACAAAAATTAAAGACATATACAGATTGGAGTTGCCTAAGTTGTTTGATTTAAGCATTAATCTATAACTTTCTCGCATCAATCGTTTTAGTCGATTTCTTTGAACAGCCCTCTTGTGAGTCTTTTTGCTTACGACAAACCCAACTTTTGTAATATCATTGGCTTTTTTCTTTTTTAAACCGACAAAAACAGCCACACCATTAAGGTAGAAAGAATTTTTTACCTTATATGTAGCTGTAAATGCTGAATCTTTTTTTAATCTATAAACTCGACTAAGCACGTTTTGAAGCTGAGATTGCTAATTTATGTCTACCTTTTGCACGACGTCTGTTTAAAACTTCTTGTCCGCCAGCAGTAGCCATTCTAGCTCTGAAGCCGCTTACGTGTTGTCTTTTAGCTTTTGTTCCTTCTAGTGTGCGTTTCATTTTTGTATTCCTTTTCGATTACTTTTATATTATTATTTTTATAGTAAAAGAAAAATAGATTTTAGTCAACTAAAAATATAAGGCAGGGTAACAATGAGTAACAAATTAGGATTTATTGGCTGTGGAGAAATGGCAAGCGCAATCATAAAAGGACTTTTAGGTTCAGGTTTTATGCACACTTCAGACATTCACGCAACAACTCACACTGACAAATCAGCATCTGCAAAAAGTAAAATATTAAAAATAAAAGTTATCACAAACAACAATGAAGTCGCTAAAGACTCAGAAATAATCGTTTTGGCGACAAAACCTAACCAAATCGAAGGTGTCTTGCAAGAAATAAAGGACGAAGTTAACGGTAAACTTATCATCTCTATCGCTGCTGGTGTAAGCACTGCTAAAATAGAAGCTATCGTTGACAAATCTCCAGTTGTAAGAGTTATGCCAAATACCCCAATGCTTGTTTCTGAGGGTATGTGCGGAATATGTTTAGGCAAACTTGCAACTGAAAAAGAAGAAAAATTTGTTACAGAAATGCTTTCTCAAGTCGGCAAAGTTGTTACAGTAACAGAGGAGCAAATTGATATAGTAACTGCAATTTCAGGTTCTGGACCTGCATTTTTTTATCAAATTTTTGAAGACTTTGCACAAGCTGGCGCAAAACTTGGACTTGATTACGAAAAAGCTCTAACACTTGCTCTACAAACAGCAATTGGCTCGGCTAAAATGGTTCAAAACACTACAAAACCTGTTCCTGAACTTGTCGCAAGCGTTGCAACAAAAGGTGGTTGCACAGAAGTCGGCGTTAGCGAGATGAAAGCGTTAAATAGCTCTAACCTTTTTGCGGAAGTTGTTAGAAAAACCGCAGAAAAAGCTCATGCACTAGGGTAAGAGTTGAAACATTAACACACCTTAGTCACTTGACTTTTGGTGGAAAATAGTAAATAATGTACTTATAGGGGCAAGCCCTAAAGAAGTGGATTTTCCTTAGAGCTTGACTTAGTACCCTAGAACAGTAATAATAAGATTTGTAAAACCGCTATTACCGCAATGATAGCGGTTTTCATTATTATTGTCATTTTATCACCCCCTTTCCACTGATTTCTTAGTAAAACGTGTGTGGGCGGGTGTGATAGGTACTACCCTAAGTTTATTTTATTATTATACTTTTAATAGTCGAATTATTTATATATCTTCATTTTATCTAATATTTTGTAAGACACTATGACAAGCTTGATATAACATAAGTTTTATGTGTCTAACAAACTCCATAAGTGAGTATCTTGCAGTGAATAATTCAACTCCTTACAAACACAGTCCTTCATACAAGGTTTATCAAAATGCGTTAAGGCACATAGGCATTCTGCGTATTTCGGCATACTGTGATTTAAAACAAATATATTAATTTTTCCCGCAGATATTTCTTCTATTATTTTATTTTCATCTTGCAATTTTCTGTCATTTAATTTTTTAGCACGACAAAGTTTACAAATAGCTCTAGCCTTCGCAAAATCCAAAAATAAAACCTCATTTTCTTTATTCATAATATATTATTTATACATCACACTCTTATTTAATAATATAGTCAGGTGACTAAAAATCAATAAAACCACAACTTTTAGAATAATCATTAGACCAACCCTTCTCGTAGTGCTTTCACTGCAGCTTGAGTTCTATCATCAACAACAAGTTTTTGAATAATGTTGCATACATGCGCTTTAGCCGTATGTTCTGAAATCGTAAGGTCTTTAGCTATCTCTAAATTAGACTTACCGTCAACAACCAGTTTCAAAACCTCATATTCACGCTGAGTTAAATTTGCATGTTGTTCCCTAAACGCAGCCCTTGTAACCTGTCTTGCTGGAATCACTCCAGCATTTTTATCTCTAATATATGGAACAACCTGCGGGTCAAGCCACATTGCACCTTCATTTACTGTTTTTACTATAACCATAAGGCTTTCGGCACTGATATCTTTAAGCACATACGCGCTTGCGCCTGCAGCAAGCGCGTCCTCTACTTCTTTTGCACTCGAATGAGATGTTAGCATTATCACCTTCACCTTTTTATTATCCGCCATAATTCTTTTTGCAGCCTCTATTCCTGACATATCAGGAAGTCCTATATCCATCAAAACAACATGCGGTTTAAAGGTTCTTGCCGTTTCAATTGCCTCTCTTGCACTCTCCGCCTCTTTGAAAACTAACATGTTATTATTTCCCTCAAAAAGTGCTTTAATCCCTATTCTCATAAGTTTTTGGTCTTCTACTAAAAGAATTTTTATCGGATTTAACATAAAATTCCCCTCTCCTTTTACCACGTATTTATATTAAATCTTTTTTTGCGATAAAAAATCCCGAGCTTGAAATCTTTAAAGATAATCATATCGGGATTTTTATAATATTAAAACTTATTATTCTTATATTATTTTAAATTTAAATATCTTGAACCGTTTGCAATAACTCTGTCTGCTCTTTTTAATAAAGCTTTCATTTCAGGAGTCATTTCATCTTCAGCTTTTCTTGTTTGTTGTTGAGCAGGTTGAGCAACTGCAACTTGTTGAGGTTCAGGTTTGATTGGAGCTGGGTCTGATGATGGGATATAACCAGTGTAACCAGATTTGTTATTGTTTGTTGTTTGTGTTGTTTGTTGCGCTATTGGATTTGAAACTGTTTTGTCAGCTAATTTATCTGCATAAGCTTTCATTTCTTCTCTAGTCATCATTCTTGATTCTTG
>CALBKW010000135.1 GCA_937895785.1 uncultured Candidatus Melainabacteria bacterium
TACGTTTTAGACGGTTTTCCAAGAAGCGTTGAACAAGCTGGCATGTTAGAAGAAATTAACAAAGAAGTTGATAAAGAAGATGCTGAATTTAGAGCTGTTTACTTTGACATCGACACTGAATTATTAATTGAAAGAATTGTAAATAGAAAATCTTGCCCAAAATGTGGTGAAATTTACAACATGAAATTTAAAGCACCTAAAGACGGAGTTCACTGCGATAAATGTAATTCTGAATTAACTCAAAGAAAAGATGACACAGAAGAAATCGCAAGAGCTAGATTTGAAACTTATTACAATGAAACAGCACCTTTAACTGAATATTACGAAAACAAAGGTGTTTTAAGAAAAATTGATGCTAACGGTAGTATTGAACAAGTCTGGGAAAGACTTTTGAAGGCTGTAAATGATTAATAGAAAATCAAGAGATGAAATTAAAAGAATGAAGCACGCAGGGCATATTGTTGCCCTCGTGCATAAAGCTATGAAGGAAAATATTAAGGCTGGAATGTCAACAAAGGATCTTGATGATATTGCAATGGAAGTTATCCACGCAAACAAGGCTATCCCTACATTCCTTGGATATAACGGTTTTCCTGCAAGCATTTGCACATCAATCAATGAAAATGTCGTTCACGGAATCCCATCTAAAAATGTAATTCTTAAAGAAGGTGACATTATCAGTGTTGATGTAGGCGCAACTTACGGCGGTATGGTTGGCGATAGCGCTTGGACATATCCAGTCGGTAAAATTGCTCCTGAAATCGAAAATTTATTAAAATTCACAGAAGAATCATTATTCGCGGGTATCTCAAAAATGAGAGCTGGTAATGTACTTGATGATATTTCATCGGCTGTTGAAGCTGTTGCAAATAGAGAACATTTAGGTATAGTTCGTCAATACGGTGGTCACGGTGTTGGTCACGTTATGCACGAAGATCCATTCCTTTATAATTACAGTGTTGGCGACAAAACTTTAATTAAATCAGGTATGGTTATTGCCATTGAACCAATGCTTAACCTTGGTTGTGATGAGGTTATTCAACTTCCTGATGAATGGACAGTTCAAACTGCAGATAAAAAACCATCTGCTCACTTTGAACACACAGTTCTTGCGACAGACGGAGAACCTGAATTAATGACAATTATTCGTGAAGAATTCCTTTAATCTTGCGAAAATAAACTATTTGCATGATTTGTAGCATGTGAAAATATAGTTTAATGAGTAAGAAGAAAAAAATGGAGTGAAACATGGATATTTTTGCAGTAGTAGGATTATTTTTAGGTATAACATTCATCCTTACAGGTCAAGCACTTGAAGGTGGTAATTTAGGTCAGTTAATGCAATTGACTGCGGCATTCATCGTATTCGGTGGTACTGCTGGTGCGGTTGTATTAAGCTTTCCGCCCAGAGTTTTAAAAAAAGCATTTCTACTTATTAAAGACGTTTTTGTTCCACCAGTTGTTGAATTAAATGAAGTTATTGCTGAAATCGTTAAATTTGCACAAAAAGCAAGAAAAGAAGGCGTAATTTGCTTAGAAAGAGAAGCTAAAGATGCTTCTGATATTGTTTTAACAATGGGGTTGGAAGCTGTTGCCGATGGTGCAGATCCTACATTAGTTCAAGCAATGATGGAAAACCAAATTTCACAACAACAAGAAGAAGTTACAAACGGCGCAAAAGTATTTGAATCTGCAGGTGGTTATTCTCCAACATTAGGTATCATCGGTGCCGTTATGGGGTTAATCCAAGTAATGCAAAACCTTTCTGATCCATCAGCTTTAGGTGCAGGTATTGCGGTTGCATTCGTTGCAACAATTTACGGCTTGTTTGCTGCAAACTTATTGCTAATTCCTTTAGGTACTCGTATTAGATTGAATTACGCAAAAGTTTTCTTGGCTAAAGACGTTATGGTTGAAGGCGTTTTGGCAATTCAAGCAGGCGAATCTCCAGCATTAATTGAAAGAAAATTACAAGCATATATCATTGATAGAACTGGTATTGAGGAAGAAGAATTATAATAATGGCTAAAAGGAAACCAGAAGAAGCTCACGAAAATTTAGAAAGATGGCTCGTTTCTTACGGGGATTTTATCACACTTTTATTTGCAACCTTCGTTGTGTTGTATGCTCTTTCTCAAATTGATTTAACTGAATTTGCAGCTTTAGAAGATAGTATAAGAAAGGCTTTTAATGCACCTAGCATCTTAGAAGGTTCAGATTCTATTTTAGATTCAAAAGGCGCATCTATTTTAGAAGCTAGCGCTGCAGACAGTACAATTGCACCTTTAATGCTTGAATATATTAGTCAAAAGTACGAAGACCAATCATTTGAAGACATAAAAGAATCTATTGAACAAATGTCTAAAAATGGTGACATGGAAGGTGTTGATGCACAGATTACAGATAAAGGTTTGTTAATCACAATGAAAAACGACCTCTTATTCTACTCTGGTTCAGCAACATTAACTGATAAAGCCATGAAAACATTAGATAATGTTGGCGTATTAATCGGTGAAAAATTTGCACTTCATTACATAAGAGTTGAAGGTCACACCGATAACCAACCGATTAATACATTTATGTTTCCTTCAAACTGGGAACTATCTGGAGCTCGTTCATCAAGCATAATTAGATATTTAATTACAAGATTCAAATTTATGCCAAACATTTTCTCTGCCGTTGGCTATGGTGATACTAGACCAATTGTAGACAATAAAACAGTTGAAAACAGAAACAAAAACAGACGTGTAGAAATTCTTGTATTAAAAAATAAATTCAAAGGTTTTGAACACGCAACTTCATCAGTAATGAAACAACCTAAAAAAGAACAAGAAGCCTTCCAAGCGGATAGAATGGCAACTATTCAACGTATTAAAAACGGTTCAAAAGCATTTGAAAACTTAGAAACAACAAATGTTGAGGAAGAAGTTACTCAAATAGAAGCTTCAAGTATCAATAATAATAGCAAAGAAGTTAAACAAGAAGAAAATGATAGAAAAAAATCTTTATCAATCAAGAATAAATCGATTTATGAACAATCTTCTAACGTAACTCCAAAGACAAAAAGAGATGATGACGATGCTTGGTTAGAGGACGCAAAACACGATAAAATTTTGCAAAAAGACATTAATAAACAGTTTGATATGGTTGGACAATAAAGATGGAATATTACGTTGGAATATCAATGGCACCAGCCTCAACAGTTGACACAGGAGTCGCAATTATCGACTCTTTTGGCAAGATTATACTAGTTGATAAACTTTATTCAATGAAAGATATTCAGTTCTTTTTAGATAATTATTCCTCGCTAAAACAGTCGCATATTTGTGTGTCATTACCTTGGGATAACTCAATGTTAGAAGGGAAATGGCGAATTTTGTCAAAGCCATATCAAATGGTACAAAGCAACAAACACTTTTTAAACAGAGAAAACTGGACTCAACGTTATTCAACACGTGGTGCAGAATATTATAGAACATTAAAAGCTCAAGGCATAGATATAACAAGATTTGAGCTATATATTACACGTCAAGCTATGCATTTGAGTTCATATTTTAAAGAACGTACACCTGCAGATTGCAAATTTTTACAAAGTGCATTAAAGATTGAATACAAATTGGAAGATATCCCACCAAATATGATGCCAATGAGCCAATTAGAGGCAATTGTTGGGGCTTTAATAATGCACGAAAGAGCAAAAAATCCAGATAATATAAAGAAATTATTTGACTTTTCAGGCTTAGAAGTTATAAATATAGCCCAAAGTATCAACCACAATTCTGATGAAGACATTTAGAAGTTTGTAAAAATTTGTTACAAAATAAACATGAGTTTCTAAAATACTAGCAATTTTTGTAATTAGTTGACTTTATATAGTTACAAGGTAGTGTGTTTAGAAAGGAAATTCATGTCACTTAATATGATGAATCCAATGATTCAGCCGTATGCAATGGTTCCTATGCAACCAATGACTATTAAGATTGAAATCTCTCCAAATGGTATTCAACCTCAGGCACAAGTAGAGGAAGAGCAAGCAAAAAAACAAGCTCCAAAAGAAGACGATAAAAAGCCTTCATTTTATGATATGCCAAAAACTTCAATATATGAACCAAAACGAGCAGAAGAAAAAGCCGTAGCAAGAGAAGTTGATGATGAAACTGCAAAAGCTTTAGCTGCCCAAGTAATGGCATCACAAGCCGTTGTTCAACCAGCTCCAGTAGTTCAAACAAAAGCTGCTGAAGTTGCAAAAGCAGATAATCCAAAAGAAACAAAAGATACAAAACCCGCAAATAAACGTCCTGAAATTGTAAAACCCGAACAAATGAAACCTGGTATTGATTTGGACGGTCTTGTAGGTATTTTGACAAGTCCTGATTATGAAGAACAAGCAGATGCAATGGAAGCAATTTCAGAAGTTGCAATGTATGCACCTGATAAAGCAGAAGATTTGTTAGATAACAAAGTTGTTGATAACTTACTAAACATTATGAGTAAAGATACATCTAAGATGGAAGGTAAGGATAAAGAACTTGCAGAACGTAATAAAGAATATGCGATGTTCACAACTGCAACTCTTCAAAAATTATACGCAGATGGCGTAAAAGATTTAACAAAAACAGATGTTCCAGCAGATGACTTAATCGGTATGGCTGGTATCGTAAACGAACTAAAAACAAATAAAAATGCAAGCGTTAGAGAAGCGGCAGTCGCATCAATAGGTTATATGACAAGACCTGAATACAAAAAAGACTTCGCTCCATTGTTACAAGAAGCATCACACGACCAAGATGCAAGGGTAAAAGCGCAAGCTGATAAACAATTAAAATCATTAAATCTTACAGCGTAAGATTTAGCAAATAATTTAAGAATGTGCGGTTATGTAAAACACATAACCGCGCCTTCTTTTATCTTTACCTTTTGTTGTCATAAAACCATTTACGTTGTAGAATTATGATATGGAATGTGTTGATATCAGTACAATGAAAATAGCTGTAGTATTTAACGAGGGTGTAAAGAACCCTTATCCAGTGTTGCAGAAACTTGAGGAGAGTTTAGTTGCAAAAGGCTCAAAGCCTGAGATTTTAGAGATAAAAGACATGAAATTCGGGTTTGACTTTGTGTTTGCAGTTGGCGGAGATGGAACAATATTGCATGTTTCAAAGTTTTTCGCAATGTCAAAAACTCCTGTTTTAGGCGTAAACCTAGGGCGCTTGGGCTATCTTTCACAGGTTAATGCGGATAACATACAACTTGCTGTTGATAGAGTGCTTAATGGTGATTACAGCATAGAAAAACGCTTGATGATAAAATCTAGCGAAAAGTACGCCCTTAATGACTTTGTAATCAAAGGCACGTGCGCAACTCGTTCATCGAGATTTGTATTGAGCATTAACGACAAATTTGTATGCGACTATATCGCAGACGGATTAATCGTTTCAACCCCAACTGGTTCAACGGCTTACGGACTTTCAGCAGGTGGACCTGTAATCTATCCAATGCTTGATGCACTGGTTATAGTACCGATTTGTCCTCACACATTGACAGCAAGACCATTGGTTGTACCTTCTGGTGAGGTTATTAAAATTACCACCGCAGAGGGCGAAAGTAATGAATTTAATTTGATTACAGATGGCGCTGATACTTGCGATGTATCAAATGAGGTTGTAATTGAAAAAGCTGAAAACAAAGCTTACTTGGCGCTTTTGCAAGATGACGCCTTCTATTCTGTTTTACGTGACAAATTACATTGGGGGGTATCTCCAAGAAGCCTATGATTAAATCAATTCATGTAAAAAACTATATTTTGATTGAAGATTTAACTGTTGATTTTGACAACGGTCTAAATGTTATAACTGGTGAAACTGGCGCTGGCAAGAGTATTTTAATCAATGCAATTGATATTGCATTTGGTGCAAAGCCCGCAAAAGATGTTATTAAAAAAGGTGCTGAAAAAGCGCTGATTGAACTATTTATCGACTCAAAAAACGAGAATATAAAACCATTACTTGAAGAAAACAGTATTGATTTTATGGACGAAATTATTTTGTCACGCGAAATCACTTCGACATCTTCACGCACAAGAGTTAATGGCACATTGGTGAACCAAGAGTTCATAAAGACATTAAAAGAATTATTGATTGATATTCACTCTCAACATCAGACCTATGCCTTTTTGCAACCAAAATCACACATTACACTTTTAGACAATTACGCCAAAGATTTGTACGGCGAAGAACTAAACGAGTATAGATTGCTTTATAAAGAATATCAAAGCTTGTTAAATGCCTTAGAAACAGCTCAAAATTCAGCAAATGCAACTGAATCACAAATAGATTTTCTAAAATTTCAAATTAATGAAATTGAACAGGCAAATATTGAAGATGTGAACGAAGAAGAGGTGCTCCAAAACGAACTTAGCGTGCTTGAAAACGCAGAGAAACTACAAGAACTTACACAATCATCATACTGGGCACTAAATGGCGACGAAGGCTCGTTAATTGATGCTTTATTACAAATTAAAGCGAATATTTCAAAAGCGGTTGGTATGGATAACTCTCTTGAAAGCGCAGAACAAGCAATCATTGAACTTTCGGAACTTACACGCGATTTATCTTCAACATTGCGCGACTATTATCAGTCTATAAACAGCGATACAGCGAGATTGAATGAGGTTCAAGAACGCTTGTACTTGTTTGATAAACTAAAACGTAAATACGGCTCTACACTTGAAGAAGTTTTGCAAACTTATGACAAATTGTCAGAAGAATTGAATACAATTGAATTTTCGTCAAAGAATGTTGAAGAACTGCAAGAAAAAATTGACGAAATTTTAGTTAAGTTGAACAAACTTGCCCAAGATATTTCTGCGAAACGTAAAAATTATGCACAAGTACTTTCTTCACTAATAGTTGATGAGTTGGAAAAGTTAGAACTTGCAAAATCAAGATTTGAAATAAGGATTACACCGAAAGACCTTTGTTCCGACGGTATTGACGATGTTGAATTTTATATTTCTACAAACGTATCTCAAGACCTTTCACCACTTGCAAAAACAGCTTCAGGCGGTGAAATTTCTAGGGTAATGCTTGCAATCAAGACAATTTTTGCAAAATCTGATGAAATTGATACGGTTATTTTTGATGAAATTGATACAGGAATTTCAGGAAAAGCGGCTCAAAGTGTAGCTGATGAAATTGCAGAATTGGCTAAGTTTAGACAAATTATAGTAATTACTCACCAAGCTATTATTGCGGTTAAGGCTGATAAACATTTCTTAGTATCAAAGGAACAAGGCGAAGAAACAGAAGTTATGATAAAAGCCCTTAATGAAGAAGAACGAATTAAGGCGATAGCAAGCCTAGCATCGGGCGACAACTCTGATTCAGCGCTAGACTTTGCAAAATCACTACTTTCATCTAAATAAAGATTAAACTTTTTAGGAATGTTTTAGACGTTAAAAAAGGCTATTCTATTAATATAGTCTAAGTTTGGTGTCTAATGAAATACATATTTATAATTGCAATAATCTGCTTAATGTTCTTTTCAATCTCATGGTTGTTTCCAGTTGAACCGAGATGTACAGGTGTAGTGACTGGTGGTGCGTGCTCATTGGAAGATTTGGGATATAAAAGACCGAAAAAAATGGAAGATACGGAATTTAATAGAGAAAAGATGTATTCAGAGAATATGTTGCCACTGTCAGGACATTCCTCGGGTCTAAGTAATAAGATTTGTGAAATTGGCAATTGCGAATAAAACTAATATCACCCTGAATTTATTTCAGGGTCGCATTTGCTTGTTGAAGCTCCTTACACTCTCTATGTCACTCTGAACTCGTTTCAGAGTCGCATTGTCTTATTGGAATAACCTTGCGATGCTGAATCAAGTTTAGTATGATTGTTTAAAATATTTATCAATAAAACATAACCCAATATATGTAACGAAACATTACAAATATTAACAAATGTAAAAATTTATGCTATAATTTTTATAGAAAAGTCAATTTTTTCGCTAAAAAACTGTTTATTATAATGTAAACACTTAGAGGATTAATAAAAATAAAAGAGAAATCATATTAATTCTCTTCGTAAAAGAAAAATCGGAGATACATTATGGGTTTAGCAGCATCACAAGCAAGACTATTGTTTATCACATCACGACAAAGTGATGTGTCAGCTCAAATGCAACGAATTTCGCAACAAAATATTGTTTTGGCACGTGATTCAGATGAGGTTTCAAACACTTATGATAGAATGATTGCTTCTGCTGAGGCTAATGAATCAACTAATAGTACTTCTGCATCAAGCGGTACTTCATTGGTTTCATCTGGTTCATCTCCAGCAAACTTGTCTTATGATTACATGATGGGCGAAGCTGGTGCTGCAACAGGCAAAGCCCCATATATTTTGACAGATACATCAAACCGTGTTGTATTGAGTTCTAACATGGCTACAAAATTAGGCTTGTCAGGCACTGGCACAGGTCATGATTTTGGGAAAAAGATTAAGGTAGAAGAATTCTTGCAAAAAATTGCTGGTTCAGACGTAGCTAATGCGTATAGAAATAGCTCAAATGGTAGTGCTTACCAAAAATCTGTATCTATCAATTATTTATTTTCACATATGTCAAGTGGAACTTATGTATCACCTCTAAATGTTACATCTAACGCTGATACTTTCAACAATTTGGCAAGAAGCAACAATGCAATAAATGTATTCTCTGAAACCGCTGATGGCATTTCTGCTTACTATGCAGATGATTACGATTTAGGTAAATATGCTGGAAAAAACTGGAGAAATGCCCGTCAATTTAACATTTCTAAAAAAGCTAAATCTATTCAAGAATTGTATAATTTAGCAGGAAATTTACAAAGTAGCGCAATGTTGGGTTCAGCATACAGAGCAAGTGCAACAAGTTTACCAGATTTGTCAGGAATAAAAACAAACTTAGGTAGTTTAGTAAACTCTATCGGTTCTCAATTGACTGTTGGCTTAGCAGGATTAGGCTTGAACACTGATGCGGTATCAAGTGCAGTGAAAACAAGTACACAAGCTGTAAGCGCAAGTTACCTTAATAACATCTATTGGGATGAAGGTAAGGGTGATGGCGATACATTTGACAATAGTTCAAAATGGAAAGCTGCTCGTGAATCTGCTAAGAAATGTATTGAAAACATGGGTGGTACTTGGAATGATGACTGGAGCAAGGTATTTGACGATGCTAACCAAACTTATGATGAAAGTGCCGTTGCTATTGGTATGATTGCAGCAACAAACTTGCACGGTATCGTTGCAACTAGATGTAGTGATGAAGGTAGCAACAATACATGGCAATTCACTGTAAACGCTGGTAACTTAGTTAAAGATATTGTTGAAAACTTGTTTACATCATTATCTAAAAGTTCAGGTGAAAGTATATATGACGAAGCTGACTACAGCGGTAACAAATCAGTAAACCGCGATAAGTTTGTTACACTAAAATTGACAGCTCCATCAGGTAGCTCAGCAGACAATGCAAACTTAACCAAAGCTAACTATTATCTAAAAATCTACGATCAGTTAATTGCTAATGGTTGGACTGTTGATGCTGATGCTGACGATATGAATAAACTTCAAGAAAAAATCAAAAACTATACATACAAAATTAACGGTAGTAAATATACAAACAGCGATTCAGTAGATGAAGTAAGTAACAACACATCAAGTGGTACAACCGGCAAAACTTATACAAAAGAACAAGCTGAACGTTACTACGAACGTGAAAAAGGTAAAATTCAAAAGAAAGAAAAACAATTAGAAACAGAATTGACTAAACTTCAAACTGAATACTCTTCATTAACAAATGACTATGAATCAGTAAAATCAATCATTTCTGCAAACGTTCAAAAGAGTTTCACATACTGCTCAAACGGCTAAAAACAAAATAAATGATATAATCAAACCCGAGTCCACTGTTTTTTTTACAGTGGACTCGGGTTTTTAATACTATATCACCCTTCTTATGTGACTCTGAACTCGATTCTGAGTTGCATTGTCTTGTCGGAATAACCTCGCGATGCTGAATCAAGTTCAGCATGACAGCTTGGAACATTTGTCACCCTGAATTTATTTCAGAGTCGCATTGTCCTGTCGGAATAACCTCGCGATGCTGAATCAAGTTCAGCATGACAGCTTGGAACATTTGTCACCCTGAATTTATTTCAGAGTCGCATTGTCTTGTCGGAATAACCTCGCGATGCTGAATCAAGTTCAGCAAGAGTTTAAGAATACAACAGGCGGATTTTGCTAAGAGCAAAATCCGCCTGTTTACGTTTATTTATTATAATTTAGAATTATAATTTTTCCGCAACCATTAATGTTGTTTCAGCTAAACGAGTTGAGTATCCCATTTCATTATCATACCAAGAAATGATTTTAACTTGGTTGCCGCCCATTACACGAGTTAATAAAGCGTCAACTGTTGATGATTGAGATGT
>CALBKW010000136.1 GCA_937895785.1 uncultured Candidatus Melainabacteria bacterium
CCAACAGGTTTATAAACATTCAAAAAGCCAAACAATTAAACTTCTCCACGAGAAATTTTATTTAAGATTTCTGTAACTCTTGAGCCTCGCTCGATTGAATCATCAGGAATAAATCTTAATTCGGGAGTTAATCTCAAGCGAATACGTCTACCAACTTCGTATCTTATTTTGGAAACGCTTGCATTGATGGTATCAATTGATTTTTTCTTTTGTTCCTCTGAGCCAAAAACGCTATAAAAAACTTTAGCAAATGAATTATCATGGCTAACTTCAACATCAGTAATTGATACAACGCCTGCCAAACCACGAATTTCTTTACGCAAGATGTCCGAAATTTCTCGCATTAATTCTTTTCTAACTCGTTCGTTTCGTAAATTACTACTCATTGGACACCTACTTTAATTTAAAATTATAAACTCTTACGTTCAACTTCTTCCGTAGTTGAAACTTCAATTATATCGCCTTCTTTAAGGTCATTGAACTTAGCAAATGAAATACCACATTCAAAACCTTGAGCAACTTCTTTCACGTCATCTTTGAAACGTTTTAATTGGTCAATAGCACCCTTAAAGATTTCAACGCCATCACGTTTAAGAACTGCAGTCTTACTACGTACGATTTTACCTTCTGTAACGTAACAACCAGCAATCTTAGTTGTTTTACCAATTGTAAATACTTGACGAACTTCAGCTTTACCAAGTTCAACTTCTTTAACTTCTGGTTCAAGCAATGATAACATTGTTTTTTCCATATCTTCTAAGATTTGGTAAATAATATCATATTTTTTGATAATTACATGTTCACGTTCAGCTGCAGCCATTGCATTTGCATCTTCTTTTACGGTAAAGCCTAAGATTAAAGCTTTTGATGCAGATGCCAACATAACATCAGCTTCTGATATATCACCTACACCAACGTGAATAATTTTTGTATCAATTTCATCTGAATCCATTTGAGCAATTGCTTGAGATACAGCTTCTGCAGCACCATGAGTATTAGCTTTAATAATTAAATTCAATTGTGGAACATCTGCTTCACCTGAAACTGCTTCTTTTCTGATATGTGCAGGTAACATTTCATCTAAACGTTTTGTTCTTTCAGTTTCTTTACGTTTTTCGATGATTGCTTTCATTTCTTTTTCATTTGCAACTACTTCAAACTTGTCACCAGCTTGAGGAACTTCTGTTAAACCTAAAATTTCTACTGGAGTTGAAGGTTCTGCACTTTTAATTTTTTCACCAGAGTCAGAAATCAATGCTCTTACACGTCCACAAGCAGTACCAACTACAACACAATTTCCAGTGTTTAATGTACCGTTTTGAACCAATAATGTTGCAACTGGACCTTTACCTTTATCTAAGTTAGCTTCAATTACTACGCCTGAAGCATTTGTATTTGGATTTGCTTTCAAATCTTGCATTTCTGCTACCAATAAAATGTATTCTAACAATTCATCGATACCTTGTCTTTGAAGAGCTGAAACTTTGCAAGTAATTGTGTCACCGCCCCATGCTTCTGGAACTAAACCGTGTTCTGTCAATTGAGTTAAAACTCTATCAGGGTCTGCGCCAGCTTTATCAATCTTGTTTACAGCAACAATAATTGGAATTTCTGCGGCTTTTGCGTGGTTAATAGCTTCAATCGTTTGAGGCATAATACCATCATCAGCAGCAACTACAAGAATCGCAATATCAGTTGCTTTTGCACCTCTAGCACGCATTTCAGTAAACGCTTCGTGACCTGGAGTATCTAAGAATACAACCTTTTTACCATCGTGAAGATAAATTGTATATGCACCAATTGATTGAGTGATACCACCAACTTCAGTATTTACAATTTTGTGTTTTGAAGCACGAATGCTGTCTAATAAAGTTGTTTTACCATGGTCAACGTGTCCCATAATACTGATAACTGGAGCTCTACGAACCATGTTCTTTTCATCTGCTTTTAAGGCTTCTTTTTGTTCTTCCTTTGCCATTTCTTGTTGAATGTATGCATCTAAGTCTTCATCCAAAACTTCTAAGCCATACTCAGCACAAACTTTTTTAATTACGTCAACATCAATCAATTGATTTACGGTTGCCATAATTCCGTTCAACATCAAGAATTTAACAATTTCAGCAGGTGTCTTTTGAATTTTATCTGCTAATTCTTGAATAGTCATAGCTGTTGTAACAACTAATTTTGTTACAGCTTCTTTTTCTTCTTCTTTATGTACATGTTTTTTATGTTTTTGAGCTGCTGCTTTTTCTAAAGAAATTCTTTCTTGTTCTTCTTCTTTAGAAATTTTATCTTTTCTTTTTGAATCAGGTTTATGTTTAGAGCCGTAATTGCCTTTATTTTCATAAATATCTTGCGGGATAATATGACGTTCTATAGGCTTATTGTTATTATCAGAAGGCTTCTTAACACCATTTTTTGCATTTCTTTCAGGTTTTCCTGATGTCTTAGTAGTATTTTCTTGAGGTCTTGCAGCACGTCTTACAATCTCTAAACGGTTAACTGGTTGAACTTTTTTAACAACTTGAACTCTTGGTTGTTCTGCTTGAGTAGATTTTTCTTGAGTAGTTTCAGCTTTAACGGGTTCAACTTTTCTTTCAACTTTTTCTATTAGCGGTTTTTCTTCTGCTTTTGGAGCTTCTTTTTCAACAACTTGAACTTCAGGTTTAGCCTCAGGTTTTGCTTTTTTTACAATAAAAGCTTTTGGCTTTTTAACTTCGACTTTAGAGCCACCTGCAATGAAATCTTTTAATTTTTTACATTGTTCAGGTGTTACTGAACTTGAGTGGGTTTTAACGACAATCTGAATTTGAGCTAATTTTTCAATTACCTCCTTGCTTGTTAAACCTACTTCTTTTGCTAATTCACTTACTCTAATATTACTCAATTTTAACCAATTTTCCTTTCAGTTCTTCTGAAACGTGATGTTTCAAAACTTTTGATATTTTATCTTTTTTTCTTTTTAAGCTTTTATTATTAATTAAGATTT
>CALBKW010000137.1 GCA_937895785.1 uncultured Candidatus Melainabacteria bacterium
CTATTTAAGGATTTTTTTATCTTAAAATTGCCTGTTATGTATTTACAAGTGTTTTAAGGTTATTTTATAGCTAAAAAAATTTTATACATTTGTTTTAATAATTTTTCGTTATTTTCTAATTCATTAAACATCTCTTCTTTTATTTCATCTATATTTCTTTCTGAATCAAACATATAAAGTTCAAACGGTTTAACATTCAATGCTTTACATATTTTTTCCAAGGTTTCAACTGTTGGATAAAATTTTCCATTTTCAATATAGCTTATATTTGGCGTTCCTATATCCACAAGTTCTGCTAATTGTTCTTGTGTTAAATTTTTTGCTTTTCTTTTTTCTTTTATTTTTGAACCTAAAAGTTTTTTATAATTATTCATTTAACTACCTTTTATAATATTTTGGCAGATAAAAAATTAAAAAACATAGTATATAATAGTATAATTTTATTTGACATATATAGTTATATAGTATAATATTAGATAAAATATAATATTATACATTATATAAGCGTATTAAAATGAAGAAAGAAATTTTTACTTTTTGGGAACCAAAAGAAAACATGCCTGCATATATCAGGCTTTGTATAAAAACTTGGGAAAAATTTTTACCAGATTATAAAATTCACATTTTATCTTATGAAAATTTAAATGAATTTTTATCTAAAAGTTTTGATAAATCACTTTATAAAAACTTTTCTCTTCCAAAACAAGCAGATGCTATCAGGTGTGCTTTATTAAAAGAAAATGGTGGAATTTGGTTAGATTGTGACACCATTATTACATCTCCAGATATTCGTAATATTTTAGATATAAATTCTCAATTGGTCATGATTGGTAATCATTTAGCATTTATTAAATCAGAAAAAAATTCCAAAATTTTAAAATATTGGTACAAAAAATTAATAAATAATATCAATTTTTATAAAACACATAAATTTCAGACTAACAAGTTATTTTATTTTTTAGAATCTGTATTTCACCCAAAATTACATAAAAATTTGGATAGTTGGAATTATTTAGGTAATTTAATTTTGAAAAAAGCTTTAAAAACAAAAAATAAGAAATTATTTTATAAAATAAATAAGTTTGAAATTAATGCATTTCCTGAGTTAAAAGAGAATAAAAATATTGAAGATTTAACAAAAAATTATCAAAATTTTTATTATAACAATGATTTTTCAAAAGAGGTTCTTGAAAACACAAAAGGAATTATTCTTTTACATAATTCATGGACACCTTCTGAGTATTTAAGCATGTCAAATGAAGAATTTTTGCAAAAAAATTGTACTCTTTCAAATATTTTAAAAGATTTATTACTTTTCTCATAAAATATCAAAATAGTTATTATATCTCTTTTTCAGACTTTATTTATTATATAAGTTATAAATTAAAGTGTGATTTTTTTAATACTTTAGTATAATCTTTTTAAAAAAGATTAAATTTTTCAAAATATATGCCGATATATACTATATAGAGTAGACAAAAAAGGATATTAATTGTCATGGAAGAAAAAAAATTAGAAGAAAATACTGAATCAGGAGTTTCTTTATTCGGTCGTAGTATGGAATTAATGGACGATGACCCATTAGAAGAAATTTTTGCTTTAAATCTTGGCGACTTTTTATCTGAATGTCTTATTTCTGATGATTTAGCTAAAAAAATTGGTAAATCTGAAAAAGAGAAAAAAGATAAAAATGAAAGTCTTAAAAATCAATTAAAAGAACTTGTTTCTATCTATTCTTTAGATAACACTCTTTGTGTTTTAGGATTTAATTCTAAAGAAGATTATGTTATCTACAATTCAATTGCAAAGACTATTTCTCAAATGTTAGATGTAGATGCTTGTCATGTATATTTAACAAAAGAATTTGCAAAAGGATTAGGAACAGAAGACCATGACCTGCTTTTAGTTGGTTCTTCCATCGATTTCAAGGACGATATTTATAAAGAAAATATCGGTTACAATTTAGATGAACATGCCTTTGTTGCAGATGCTTTTAATACTCGCGATATTATTGAAATCAAAGTACTAGAAAATCCGCAAGATTTTGTTCCACAAAAATCATTAAACGAAGACAGAGTTCAACTTGTAAGTGCTATTCCTATGAGTAACAATGCTTATAATGTAGGTGTTGTCGTTGTTGAAAGTTACACAGATAAGAAATTCAAACCAGAATTGTCTAAATTAATCATCTCAATGGCAAGATTATTTGCAACATCTATGTCTTTACAAAAGACTATTGATGATGTCAACAAATTGCTAGTTGATGAAGATGCTGGAACTATTGATTTACAACATATGAGAGCCGAATTAACCGCATTAATCGGTGATTTAGGAGATGAACAACAAATATTTGTAAATTTACTTGCAAAAGCTGTTGATGCTAAAGGTGAATACAAAGTTGCACACTCTCAATTAACTGCCGATTTATCTAGGTTAATTTGCAAAAACTTGAAATTGAATGAAAAGACAAGCGATTTAATCTACTATGCTGGTTTATTACAAAATGTTGGTAAAATCACTTTACCAGAAGAATTGTTCAACCATAGTGGTAAATTAAATAAAGAAGATTGGGAAAGATTACAAAACCACCCTAACGTTGGCGTTAACTTGTTAATGAACATCAACTTCTTATCAGAGGTTATCCCATATATTCATTATCACAAGGAACGTTGGGACGGCAGAGGTGAGCCAGAAGGCTTAAAAGGCATGTCTATTCCTCTTGGTTCAAGAATTATCGCTATTGCTGATGCTTATACAGCATTAACTTCAGAAAGACCTTTTAGAAAGGCTATGCCAAAAGAAAAAGCATTAGAAATTCTAAAAGAAGAAGCAGGCGTAAAATGGGATCCTGTAATTTATGAAGCCCTAATGAAAGTTGTATAATCTTCACTAAAAAGACCTCTTAAAAAGAGGTCTTTTTATTATTGTTCTTGATTTACATCATAATTTTTAACTACTTTTTTATCAAAGTAACCAACTATTGAACGAAAATCTTTCATAAAATCGTCATAGCTTAAACAAATTTCTTTAGGTTTAGATTTTGCCTTATCAATAGCTTTTTGAGCCTTTTTATCTGTATCAATTCTTGAATCTACTTTACAAGAATCTTTGATGTATTGTTGCATATCTTCTTGTGAAAGATCAGAATATCTAGGATCACGCAAATATACTTTCTTTTCTTTATTATCAACTTTATTTAGCACGTAATAATGAGAAGAGCCTACATTTTTTGTACCCATAATTTTTGAACCAGCAACAAAACTGTGTCTATTCATTGGAAATTCACCAATTTTATCTAACAATTTTGTAGCTTTTTCTTTATTACTATGAGATAAAGACATCAAACCTTCGTCACCCACACTAATAGGTTCAACACCTGTTAAATTTCTCATAAAGTAACTTGCTTGATTACCTTCTAAATTTGTACCGTATTTATTAAATACTTTCAAATACCAAGGCTTAGCATCACTTTTTTCACCATTCATATCAGAAGTTGCTTTTTCAACAGCACCAATAGTTCTAAAATCAGGTCTGCCTGTTGCTACTTCAAAGGCAATTGAACTATCTTCATCATTTTTGTGTACATTATAAGTGTCTTTATCAGAATTTTCATAATGTTTAAATTGAACATTAAAAACTGTTCTATCTTGATTTGAGCTTACACTATTTTTAAGCATTTGTTGTCCAAATCCAGATTTAGCAAGTGATTTAAGACTTGCAACTAAATAACAATCAGAACGTGCAAACTGAGGATATTTTTTGATATCTCTAATTTGACCTTTTGTAATACGTTTAAATTCATCTTGTTGAGGTTGTGTTTGCATAGAAACACTTGTATTACTTCTACTATCTGTATTTGAAGTATTAAAACTTGGTTTGCTAGAAACCACACTACCTGTAAAACTAACTTGCATATTCCATGTAAAACATGTGAACAAAAAAAATTGCCCATTAAAGAGCAATTTTTTTATTTACGTTAAAATTATTATCCTATCTAATTTGAACAGGCATGATTAATGAAATATAATCTTCTTCGCTATTTGGCATAAATACTGTTGCTGAAAGGTTTGTATTCAAACCTATTTTAACTTCATCAGTATCCATATTTTTCAAACCATCAATTACATATTTATAGTTAAACGCAATAGTTAAATCTTCTGAATTATATTCAATTTCAAAACTTTCTTCAGAAGCACCAGCATCAGGAGTATCAGCTTTTAAAGTCAATTTATTTTCAGAAAATTCAAATCTAATAAAACTCTTATCGTTAACCATAATTGATACACGTTCTAAAGCTGAAATAAGTTTGTTTTTATTAACAATAGCTGTTTTAGGACTTTCTTTTGGAATTAATTGGTTATATTTTGGATATTGACCTTCCATAATTCTTGAAATCATCATTGATTTTTCTGTTTTAATAACCAATTTTGTTTTATCAGAGTAAATTTTAACTGATTCATCGTCAATTAAAGCACTCATTTTCATAAATTCTGTTGTTGTTTTTGATGGAATAATCAATTGGCTTGTTTTATGTTCAATATTATTAATTTTTTCTCTTACACGAGCAAGTCTGTTACCATCAGTTGAAGCCATTTCTAACATTTCTTCGCTAATATCACACACAACACCTGATAACAAGTTATTAGCCTCAAAGTTTGCAGCTGCAAAGCTTGCCTGGCGCATTGCTTTTACAAAAGGCTTTAAATCAATATCAATAGCATTTTCTTCTGAAAGACTAATATTTTCTAAAACATTTGGAAATTCATCTGCAGAAATACCAATAATATCAAATTTTGTATTATCACAAGTAATATTCATTGAATTTGTTTCAGTGTTCAATTCAAAAGTAATTAATTTGTCTGATAATCTTGAAACAATATCATTCAATTTTTTAGCTGGAAGTGTAATTTTACCTGCATTTTCAACTTTAGCATCTACTGTTGTTGAAATTGTTAAATCAAAATCAGTTGCTGTTAATTTTACTGCATTATCATCAACTGTTTCAATCAAAATATTTGCCAAAACAGGTTGTAAACTTTTCATTGCTGCAACATTTGCAACTAATCTGATTCCATTAAAAATATCTTCTTTTTTAGCTAAAAATTTCATATTACCCTAATCTCCAATTTATACATTTTGTGAAAGTTTTATTTTCTATAATTATAATATAAATATATTTAAAAATATATTATATATAAATAATCATAGTAGTAAGTTATGACAATTTGTAAAAAACTTACAATTTGTTATTAAAATTTAATTTCATAATTCCTATAAATAAGTAATAGCAATAAAAAATAAAAATAAAACAATACAGTAGCTATAATCGTATTGTAAAAAAAATTGCAGAAAACTTTTTGACTTTTTTACATGTTTTTTACTATTTAATTACTTTTAAAACTTTTTGCAGAAAATTGCAGAAAACTATAAAAGTTTTTTACATGTACTTTTTTATACTGTATAATTAGCAATATGAAGTTAAAAAGTTTGAAATTATTGAATTATAGAAATTGCGAAAATGTAGAATTAGATTTTTGCGATTTTAAAAACTTGATTATTGGTAAAAATGCTCAAGGCAAAACCAATATTTTGGAAAGTATTTATTTTCTTTCAAACTTGAAATCTGTTAGAACCTCAAATAATTTAGATTTAATTCTTTTTGATAAACCTCAAATGGAAATTTCTGCAGTTCTTGATAAAAATAATACAGAAATTGAAATGGATTTTACATATACTGATGAAAAGAAAAAAAGCTTTAAGTTAAATAAAGTTAAATCTACTCAAAAAGATTTTAAACAAGTTGTTAAAACAGTTTTATTTTCAACAGAAGATTTATTATTGCTTAGAGGAGCTCCAGAAGATAGAAGAAAATGGCTTGATAGAGCAATTTCTCAAATTTATCCTGTGTATGATGAACGAATTTCAAAATACGAAAAAATTAGAGCACAGAAAAATAATTTACTAAAAGATGAAAAATTTGATTACTCTCTTTTGCAAGTCTATAACGAACAATTAGCAATAGCTGGTTCAAATATAATATATTTGCGCAAAAAATTCTTGTCTGAAATTGAAAAAATTGCAACACAAAAACATTCAAATATTTCTGAGGAAGAAACACTTAAAATATACTATTCATCTACTTTTGAACTTGGTGAAACAGTTGAAGAAATTGCTCAAAATTATAGAATAGCACTAAAAGAAAATTATGAAGATGAACGTCGTCGTTGTCAATCACTTGTAGGTCCTCATAGAGATGATATCGTATTTTTTATAAACGATAAAGAATCAACAAAATTTGCATCACAAGGTCAACAAAGAACGATTGTACTAGCTCTTAAAATGGCGGAAATAGATATAATTAAAGAAAAAGCAGGAACATCTCCAATACTTTTATTAGATGATGTTTTAGCAGAATTGGACGATTTAAGACAAAATTATTTACTAAATTCAATAGATAAAGAAACTCAAACTATAATAACTTCAGTTGATACACTATTTTTTAACGAAGAATTTTTACGAGATGTAAAAATTTTTAAAATAAATGATGGAAAGGTTGTTTAATAATGGATTTTGAACTAATTTTAAGCTCAATTGGTATGATTATAAATTCAATAATAGCAATTATATTTGCTGTTGTTTTATTAAAAGATAAAAAATGGTGGGGATTAGTAATAATTCTATTTATTGGTATTTGTTGTTTTTTATTGGATAAATTTGAGTACTTATTTGAAAAATTTTTGGATGAAGGTTTTAATAATGCTTCTTGGTTAATGATAGGTATATTTTTTATATTTACCTTAATTATAGTAATATTAAACATATTTCCAAAAGATGATGCTTTATACGAAGATAAACTACAAAAGAAAAAATATAAGCAAGAACAAATAAAAAATATGTTAATTCTTATATTAGGTGGTTTGTTAATATTGGGAACAATTTTTGTAATTTGTTCAATAAAATAAGAAAGGAAAGTTTTAATATGGATAAAATAATATCTTTTGTAGTATTAGCATTGATTGTATTTTTATGTTTTAAAGCTGAGGATTTAATAAATTTGGCAATGAACAATATTCCATGGATAGTCATTGGCTTTTTAATATTTATTGGTATTTTTCTTTTTGTAATGGTTATAAAAGATTTAATTTCAAGTTATCAACAAGACCCTGCAAGAACAAAAAAATATATAATTAAAAATTTTAAAGTATTAGGATTTTCACTATTTGTAGCACTTTTAATATTGGGCGTAATAATCTTAAATGTAATTGAAAATACATAAAAGAAGTTCAAAACACTTGTAAATACATAACAGGCAATTTTAAGATAAAAAAATCCTTAAATAG
>CALBKW010000138.1 GCA_937895785.1 uncultured Candidatus Melainabacteria bacterium
CAATACCCAAAACAATAAGTGCTTCTGACATTGTAAAGGCTTTTTTTCTGTTCATAGTTATTCTCCTTTGTAGTTGCTTGGTTGTTTCTTCTACGTCATTCTGAACTTGTTTTAGAATCGTAAAGTTATTCCGATGAGATAATGCGACCCTGAATTTAATTCAGGGTGACATTATATTTAGTTTTAGTTTTAGTTTTAGTTTTTGTCATTCTGAACTCGTTTGACAAAGCGAACAAGCGAAGAATGAGTTTTGTGAGCTTGTCCCCCGTGTGACAGAATCGCAAAGTTCTTCCGATTAAATAATGTGTCCCTGAACTAAATTCAGTGTGACATAATATTTAGTTTTCGTTTTTGTCATTCTGAACTTGTTTCAGAATCGCAAGGTTCTTCCGATAAGATAATGCGCCCTTGAACTAAATTCAATATGACTTTTTTATTTATTTGTTATCTCTTGATTGTAAGTATTTTACTGCAACAGCATCAGTGCTTTGAACAACAACCTGACCGCTAGCGCGTACAACAAATGTAAATTGGTCTGGAGTCTTTACGCTTGTTGGATTTGATGAGTTATAAGGTTTGTTAGGACCTTTGCTGCCATTGATATCAACTTGGACAGTAGCTGTCGAACTTGTATCACCAGCTTTGAAATTATCAGTTACAATCCAGTTCATGCCATCAGGAGTGATAAAAGTGCATACATTTTTTGTGCAAGTGAATTTGTCAGAACTAATACTTGATGCTTGTGCAACCATTCTGTCTGCAAACATATAAGCAAATTTATTTTCTGATGTGTATTTTCCAGTATCCCTGCTTGGAACATCTCTGTTAGTTAATGTAGCAGATGCTGGAGTTACTGTAAGCTGACCAGCGGCACTTGTTGTGCTTGAGCTAGATGACGCTCCAATATCAGGTAAAAAATAGTCCTTGCTACTTCCATCATTAGAAGCAACACCAGAGTTTCCGCCTCCAG
Source organism: uncultured Candidatus Melainabacteria bacterium (assembly GCA_937895785.1). Taxonomy (GTDB): domain Bacteria; phylum Cyanobacteriota; class Vampirovibrionia; order Gastranaerophilales; family Gastranaerophilaceae; genus UBA6984. The sequence continues at coordinate 971 of CALBKW010000138.1, forward strand.
CAGGAGCACCAGAGCCAGTTGCAGTTGAAATGCCAGTTCCATCATCAGGTGTATCAGTGCCACCTGTAGTTGTACCAGGATTCCAGTCTATTGTTCCAGTGAATTTACCTGTGTTAGTCAGAGGACCTGTAAACCCAGTGTTTGGTCCAGGAAGTTCACAACTCCATGGATCTTCTGTGATTGCTTTTGTTTGATTTGGAGCATTAGGATTAGGAAGACCTGTAGATGCTGCAAACATTATTTGTTTTGGAAGGCTGAATATATATTCGATACTTGCTGAACTCAATGGAGGGTATGCAACAGTATCATTTGTCAATTCTGAAACGATAGAAAGTGTTGAACGATAAGCTTTTTGCAATAACATTTTGTCTTTATTAGGTTTTAACCCAGACAAGGATACCATTGTAATTGTTGCTATTACACCAACGATTGCAACCATAATTAAAGATTCTGTTAGTGTAAATGCAAATGATTTTTTCATCATAGTTTCTGAAGCTAATTCAGGATTACATAAAGAAACCTTGTCACTCTGAACTTGTTTCAAAATCTCATTTTCATTAGAACCAGAAACGAACTCTAATTTATTGTTATTTATACCATTATCAACAGCATTAAAGAATGTATCAACATCTTTATTCATATCCATAAGCGCTCCTTTTTATCCACTAATTTAGTATTCTACCATTATAACACATGTCACATGGGCTTGCAATATTTTTGGTTTTATGTTAAAATATGTTTACACAGGGCATGGGTGTATTTTATACATTTTTTCTTAATTAACCATGACCGTACAATTTACCAACACACTAGGAAATTTTTATGATTAAAAAAACAGTAATACTCACTATTTCAGTAGTGCTAATGTTCTGTCAAAGTGTTCTAGCTTCAAATGTAAGTGAAAATGAAGTAAAAGCAACAATCGTAAAACACTCAATAGATTTAGGTATTGAACCCGCTTTAGCATTAAGTATTGCTAAAACAGAATCTAAATTCAGACACAATGTAAGAAGCCCTTATGGTGCTGTAGGCGTTTTCCAATTAATGCCTTCTACAGCTCAAAGATTAGGAGTTAATCCATATTATCTTAGCGATAATATCAGGGGCGGTTTAATGTACTACAAAATGATGTACAAGATGTTTGGCTCAACTGAGCTTGCTCTTGCTGCATACAATGCTGGTCCTGTTGCTGTTGCTAGACAAAAATCTGTTCCAGCTTCTAGCAGACAGTTCGTAAATTCAATTATGTCGGATTATCATTATTACAAGAAAAATCCAGACCAAGCTATTATTCAAGCAGCAAGAAAAGCTCCAAAGGCTAATCATCAATTACCAAAACCTAAAACATCTATAAAACCAGCTATCTCAACTACACCAGTTTCTGTTAACGGTGGTAGAGATGCAGGTCTTTCTAAACATACTACAAAAATGATTGATGTTTCTGCAACAAAAGCAGTTAAGGATTCTTTGATTTAGTTAACAAAAATTTACGTTACTTTTAATTTGGTTTAAGTTACAATTAGTCTAAACCAAACAAGAGGAATAAATGTATAACGAAACTAAAACGCACGAAATTACAGTAGATACGGTTATTTTGACAATCAAAAATAACGCTCTTCAAGCGCTGTTAATTAGACGTGATAGAGAACCTTTTAAGGATAAATGGGCTATCCCTGGAGGATATGTTCGTATGTCTGAAAATCTTGAACAAGCTGCTGTTCGTGTTTTAAAAGAAAAAACTGACGTAGATAACGTTTATTTAGAACAGTTATACACGTTCGGCGACCCACTTCGTCACCCTGACTCTCGTGTAATTACCTGTGTTTATTTTGCACTTGTTAGATACGAAGATGTTAAGGTTGTTGCATCTGACGATGTTGCTTGGTATCCAATCGACGATTTGCCACCTCTTGCATTCGACCACAAAGAAATTATTGATTACACTCGTGCAAGAGTTAGATTATCTCTTAAAACTTGCCCAGTTGCGTACCAATTGTTGAATGAAAAATTTACGCTAACTGAAATGCAAAAAGTGTATGAGTTAATTATGGGTAAAAAGTTAGATAAACGTAACTTTAGAAAAAAAGTTTTAGGTACTGAAGGTCTTATCACTCTTGATGAATTTACTAAAGCATCTTCAAAAAGACCTGCAAGACTTTATCAATATAAACAATTATATAGTGGCGATTTAAAATCGTTCTTTATCGCTAACAAAGAGGATATTTAAAAATGTTATTAAGCTTAATTTGGATGATTCAAGTAATTTCATCAGTTCTATTGATAGTTTTGATTCTTTTACATTCACCTAAAGGTGATGGTATTGCAGCTATTGGTGGAGCTTCTCAAATGTTTTCATCTCAAAAAAGTGCAGAAAAAGGCTTAAACAAACTTACAGGTATTGTTGCAGGTGTATTCATCGTTTGCACATTCTTGCTTGGTTTCGGTATTATAAAATAATAAAGTCGGTTGTCTATGGAAGGCGAACAACAACAACCCCGTTGGTACGAAGCTCATCCTGAAATAATGGAGCTTATGGCTTTTATTCGTACTTTGGAGCGAGAAAAACAGATTTTTATTACACAACAAATGATTCAAATTTTAATCAACGAGTGTGATATTGATTTAGATAGTGAATTAACTCGTATTTCAAGAAATACTTACACTTATAAACGTTGGTATGATAAAGATTACGGTTTGTCTGCATCGTTTGAATTATTAAAGGATTTACCAGATGTTAAACGTAATTTTGTTGTAAGACGTTTGTTGTCTGAAATTGTTATGGGATTTGCCAAAAAGGAAATTTAACTATGAAAAATGTTTTAGTAACAGGAGCATCAAAAGGTATTGGCAGATGTATTGCACAAGAATTATCTAAAAATTATAATGTTTTTGTTACAGCAAGAACAGAAAAAGCTTTAAAAGAGTTAAATGTAGTTGGCTATTGTATATGTGATTTAGAAAAATCGACGGATTTAGCCAAATTGGCAGATTTTATAAAAGTAAATAGTATTGATATTTTAGTGAATAATGCTGGCGAATACATTTATAATCCTATTGAAAATATGGATTATGCGCATATTTCTGAGATTTTTAAAATAAATTCAATTGCACCAGCTTTCTTAGCAAGTTCTGTTGTGCCTTACATGAAATCTCAAAAATGGGGCAGGATTGTCAATATCGGTTCAATAAGCGGAGTTATGGGTGAAGCATTTGCAAGTATGTATTCAGCAACAAAAGCATCTTTAATCGGTATGACAAAGGCTTTGGCGTTAGAATTAGCGTCTGAAAATATTACGGTGAATACAATTAATCCTGGGTGGGTAGATACTGAACTTGGCAAAGGTTCAATTGAGGACAGTGATTTTTCTGAAGATGAAATTTTAGAGTGCATTCCACAAAAAAGATTTGTTGAACCGATAGAGGTAGCAAATTTAGTTAAATACTTAATCTCAGACGAAGCAAAAGGTTTAACTGGGCAGGCAATTAACCTCTGTGCTGGATTGAGTGTTGGAATATAGAGTTAAAAGAAGAGGCGGATTGCAAAGCAATCCGCCTCTTCTTTTTACTCTTTGTTATTCTGAACTTGTTTCAAAATAATAATGTCTTTCTAAAATAACCTATAAAACCTACGTCCTGCGGAACTTGATTCAGAATCTATATTAGAGTCTTATTTTATATCAGGGAATAATTGTAATTCTCCGTCATCTGTTCTCCAGCGAATATAACCTGTTTTAGCGTTTTTGTTTGCATCAAGAACAGTAACTAAAGCCCAATTACCTTTTATTGCGGTAAGCTTTATTTTTACAACTTTTGCAGTTATTGTGTCAACAACTTGTGTTTCTTCTTCTGTTCCGCTGTGTAAATTTTTTACAGTAGCTTTTTTGTCGTCGAATATGTATAGACCATATTTTCTTCCGTAGATTCCATAGAAGTTACGCCACATCATAAAACGTAAGTCTTCTGCTTGAATCCAGCCTGTAAGGTGTCTTTCTTTGTTGTATACGATATTAATCCAATCATCAGTAAAATCTACTACTTGAACAAATCCTAATTCTTTTTTAGGGATAAATACGCTAAAAAATGAGTAATCAGTTCCACTTGTAGCTTTGAAATTTTCATAATCCCAATTAGCTTCGTACACAACTTTTGATTTAGTATCAGCTTTTTCGTATACAATTACATGTTTTGGAACTTGATACATTCCGATTGCGTTATGTTGAATAGATGCTGATGAAACAGGCATTATGTCAGCATTTGCTGGTAAAATTAGCCCAAAAATCATAAAAATAAAAGTTATAAATATTTTTTTCATAATGACCTCAAAATTTTTTCGTGTTTTGCTGAACTCATTTTAGTATATTCTTGAGAAACAATGCGACCCTGAAACGAGTTCAGGGTGACATTGTGGTTTAATTGTTTTATTCTCTGAACGAAATTTCGCTGTATGCTTTTTGTAAACCAGTTTTAACTGCAGACATTTGTTTTTCAATAACGTCTTCAGTCAAAGTTGCATTAGCATCTTGCAATTTAATTCTGAAAGCAACGCTCTTGAAGCCTTCTTTGATGTGTTCACCTTGGTAAACGTCGAAGATTTCAGAACCTTTAAACAAGTTACCTTGAGCCGATTTTTTAATAACTTTTTGAATATCTGCAAATGTAACATCTTCTGGAATTACAAAAGCCATATCTCTTTGTACTTCTGGATATTGTGGTAATGGTTTAAATTTAGCCACTGTTTCGTGCATACAAGATAAGATTTCATCTAGGTTTACTTCAAAAATGTATGCATCTTGGTTCAATTTCATTTTATCTTTCAACAATGGATGAATTTGACCGAAGAAACCGATATTTTTAGGTTGTTTGCCTAACATAACAAGTTTTGCAGTTTTGTATGGGTGCATAAAGTTTACGTCTTCGCAAGCGTGAATTTGGATTCTGTTTTCTAGTCCTAATTCTGATAGCAATTTTTCAAATACACCCTTAAGTGTGTAGAAATCAGTTTTTTGAACTTGTTGCCATTTAGAATTTTCGACGTCACCAGAAATAATACCTGCAAGGGTTTTAATTTCAGAAACACCTGCATTTTCGTGAGTTGTTTCTTGGTCTTTCAAGTAAATTCTACCGATTTCATAAGCCCAATAGTTCTTTTGACCGTTGTCGTAATTGTTTTTAAAACAGCTCAAGATGTTTGCTGACATACATTGACGAAGCATTGAGTAATCTTCACTTGCTGCGTTTGCAACTTTTACAGCTTTTGAATCATCATAAGTCATCATAAATTGGTCTAATAGAGGTTTGCCGATTAATGAAGTAGTTGCAATTTCGTTCAATCCGCAAGAACGCATAATGTTATGAACTTTTGCAGTTGTTTTTTCTTCCAAGGTGATTGTTGGTGTACCATTCTTTTCTGGAAGTGTTGGTGCAACTTTGTCATAACCGTAAATTCTTGAAATTTCTTCAATTAGGTCGATTTCTCTGTAAACATCATCAACCCTGAATGATGGAACTTCAACTTTTGCAGCAATTTCGTTTTTACCTAAAATAGTGAATCCTAATTTTTCAAGAATTGTTAGAGCTTTTTCTGCTGGAATTTCAACACCTAAGATGCGTTTAATTTCTGAATATCTTAATGTAATTGGTTCAATTTTGTTTGTATCGTCACCAGTTTTAACAAGTCCGTCAACTTTAGCATCTGCGTATTCAGCTAATAATTGCATTGTACGCATTAAAGCTTGATTTACAGCACCGATATCAATACCACGTTCAAATCTAGCACTTGCTTCTGAACGGTAACCAACACTTCTTGCGCTCTTTCTATTGGCAGATGGTACAAAGTATGCAGCTTCTAGGGCAATTGAAGTTGTATTATCGTCGATTTCTGAATTTGCACCGCCGAATACACCGCCTAAACATACAGGAGCTTCTTTGGTTGCGATTAGAACGCTGTCGTGAGTTAAGTTTCTTTCAACTTCGTCTAAAGTTACAAGTTTTTCACCTTCGTTTGCACGTCTTACGCACAAGTAGTTGTTTAATTTGCTTCTATCAAAAGCGTGAAGGGGAGTTCCAAGTTCTAATAGTACGTAGTTTGTAATATCTACAACATTGTTAATTGCTCTCATGCCTGATGCAACAAGTCTTTTTTGCATCCAGTCTGGAGATTTTTTGATTTTAACGTTGCTCAACAAACCTAAAGAGTAGTATTTGCAAACATCTGTGTCTTTAATCTCAACTTCAAATCCGTCGTTTCCGTATTCTACAGTTGCTTCAAGTGGTGAATATTTTAAATGTCTGTCGAAAATAGCACATAATTCACGTGCTACACCAATAATTGACATTTGGTCACCTCTGTTTGCAGTAGGTGCAACATTAAGAACAACATCTTCTTCAAGACCTAAAACATCTTCTAGGTTTTTGCCAAGTTCAATGTCGTCAATAAATCTGTTTAAGATTAAGATACCGTCTTCTTCTTGATAATTTCTATCGCTTAAACCTAGCTCATCAGCAGAGCATAACATACCTTGAGATTCTACACCTCTGATTACGGCTGGTGTCAAAGTGAATGTTTCACCTGTTTTACGGTCTAAAACTTGTGAACCTACTGATGCGTAAGGAATAATTTGACCTTCTTCAATATTTTGCGCACCGCAAACAACTGTTTTTACTGTACTACCAATGTTTACATCTACTAAGTGAAGTTTATCAGCATTTGGATGTTGATTAATTTTTTCAATTTTTGCTGTAATAATGTTTGTGAATTTTGGCTTGATATAGTCAATTTCTTCAACTTCTAATCCGCTCATAGTAAGTTCATGAGCAATTTGTTTTTCATCAATTCCGTCTAAATCAACGAAATCTTTTAACCAGTTAAGCGATACTTGCATTTCTTATATTCTCCTTAAATTCTTCTAATTTTTCTAAACTGTCACATTCAATGTAGATTCTAAGTAAAGGTTCTGTTCCGCTAGGACGAACTAAAATCCAGCTTCCGTCATCAATGTAAAGTTTTACACCATCAATTTTATTGATACGTATAACTTTATGTTCGCCAAGTTCTTTTAGATTTTCAGCCTTTTCTAGCTTTTCTTTTACTTGTTCTTGATTGTCTAATTTGCTGTCAATTCTGTCATTGTAGAATTTTGAGCCAATAAATTTGTATAAATCTTCTTGAAGTTGAACAAGAGTTTTGTGTTCATAAGCCATAGCTTCAAGAATTAATAAATTTGCTAAAATACCGTCTTTTTCTGGGATATGACCTTGAATAGAAAGTCCGCCAGAATCTTCACCCGCAATGATTGGATTGTATTTTCTCATTGCTTCGCCTACGTGTTTAAAACCAACGGCTGTTTCTACAAGTTCTGTATTTGTTTTCTTAGCCATTAAGTCTAAAAGAGTGCTGCCGCCAACAGTTTTAACTAATGAACCTTGAAGTCCTTTGTTTTTAGTTAAATGTAGCAATAAAATTGCCATAATTTCGTTTGGTGTAACGTAATTACCTTTTTCGTCAATAACACCGTATCTATCGCCGTCACCATCGTTTGCAAAACCAACGTATCCGTGTTTGTTCTTAATCATTTCAATTAATTCTTGCATATATTGAGGTTTAGGCTCTGGCATACCACCCCCAAAGTTAGGGTCATGTTTCATGTGTAAACTTTTGAATTTGATGCCGTGATCTTTTAAAATTTTGTCAAAATAACCGATAGTTGCAGAATATAGACCGTCAAAAATAATGTCTATTTTTGCTTTTTTAATTCTATCAAAGTCAATTAATGTTTCTAAATGTTTGAAATAATCTTTTGAAAAATTGTAGTATTCAAAAGAACCGTCAAGACTATTTTCAATACTTTCGCCAATATTTTTAACTATTTCGTCTGTAATTTCGCTAGTTGCAGGGCCAGCGTAATCTGGTATGAATTTTAAACCTAAATATTTTGGTGGGTTATGACTTGCTGTAAACATTATTGCACAAGCATCCAAGTGTTTTGCACTGTATGCTAAAACAGGTGTTGGTATAACTTTTTTGCTATACAAAACAGAAAAACCTTTTTGTACAAGAGTGTCTGCGCAAAGTTTTGAGTATACATCAGCCATGTTTCTTGGATCATAGCCAATGATAATTTTTTTGTTTAAACCGAAATTGTCTGAAATGTACTTAGCTATTGCATTTGTTGCAAGAGCAACGTTTTCAGAGTTAAAATCTTCACCTACTACGGCTCTCCAACCGTCTGTCCCAAATTTTATGTTTGTCATTTTTCTTCCCTTTTGGTAAAATTATAATAAAAACAAGGAGAATTATCAATGAATTTTTTATCAAACGTTATGCGAATTGCATTTTTAGGACCAGGTGGGTCTTATGCAGAAATAGCAAAGGACGAATTTAAGGATAAATATGATATTTACCCAGAAGAACACCCTTTGAATATGATTAGTCGCGTAATTGATTATGTTGATGATAATCCTATGTCTATCGGGGTTATTCCGATTGAAAATTCAATTGAAGGGGCGGTTAGAGAATCAAGTGACTGTTTGATTAAAACTAAAAATCCTAATATCAGAATTTTATCTGAATTGGTTATTCCAATACATCACTGTTTATTATCAAAAGTTACTGAATTGTACAGTATTACAGGTGTAATTTCTCACCCTCAAGCAATAGCACAATGTCATAACTTTATTTCAACTCAACTTCCAATGAATTTGGATATCGTAAGAGCATCAAGTACAGCAGAAGCTGCAAGAATGCTTGACGGCTATAATCTTACTTATTCTGCAATTGGTAGTAAAAAGACTGCTCAATTGTACAACTTGAATATTATTTGCGAAAATATTAATGATGAACCAAACAATCAAACCCGCTTTGCTTTGATTGGTGATTATGAAACTCCAATTACAGGCAATGATAAGACAAGTATCGCGTTCTCAACCGAAAACAAATCAGGTGCATTATTAGAAATGCTTGAAATTTTCTCAAAACACAATATCAATTTATCTTATATCGATTCTCGTCCTTCAAAAACTAAGTTTGGTGAATATACATTCTATGTTGATTTTGACGGACATTGTAAAGAGGATAAGATTCATAACGCATTAGAAGAAATCCAATCAAAAGCAAAATTCTACAGGTTTGTAGGTTCTTATGAAAAACACCACATGGCAGTATAGCTTGTGGTGTTTTTCTTTTTTTTTATAAATTTAATGTTTGTTAGAACTTGTCATAAAATGCTTTTACGATAAATTCTTCAAGCATTTTCTTGTTGCTTTCGTTTGATTTTCCGTCATTGATGTAAATGCTGAATGCATAAGTTTTACCGCTTTTTGCTGTCATTAAACCTGTAATTCCGCTGATATTTGACAATGTTCCAGTTTTAGCCCAAAGCTTGCCTTGCATATTGAAAAATCTATTTCTCAATGTCCCTTCTTGAGGTTTTGTTAGCATTGTTTCAAGCTTTTCTTTACCGAAGATATTTGTTGTTTTTACCATATAATCTGACATAAAATCTGCTGTTACAAGGTTGTTTTTAGAAACACCGCTACCATCAGTAAGACGAATTTTTGAACAATCAAGTTTGTTAATTGAACAATATGTGTTAAACATAGCAATCGCTGATACAGCACTACCCGTACCGTTCACGTGTTTTCCCCCTGCAAGTTTGAATACAGTTTCTGCAACTAGATTATTGCTATTTTTTAAAACGTCAGTTGTAGCTAAGCTTATAGGGTGTTTTATTTCCGCAACTTTTATAGCACCCTTTGGTAATTTGGCTTTTGGATATTTGCCGTAGTAGCTTAATTTAGCTTTTGCAAAAGTGTCGTCCATTCTCAATAAGAAGTATCTTCTTAAATAATTGATTGGAATTTGAACTTTAACTGTTTTTGCTACTGGTCCTGAAACAGTTAGAGAATCAGGCGAGATATAGTTTTCTCTTGAAAAGTCTACCTTTGTTTCATTCAAAGTTGTTTTGGTTTGGTTCAAGAAAGTTGTTGGGTAAAAAATGCTTGTAAAAATGTCTGCTGGTGCGCCAACTTTTGTTGGACTAACAATGATTGTGTACAAGTTTCTATCCAAATTGTATGAACCAAACTTTGGCATTAAAACGTTTAAATCGTCGTCCCATTGCCAGCCTTCGCCCCAATTTTGGTTATCTAAAATTGTGTCATCGATGTATAAATTTTTAACTTCACTTTTTTGTGCTAATTTCAATTGTGAAATTAAGTTGTATAAATCACTTGTTGTTAAATATGGGTCTGCGCCTAAAACTAGGTAATAATCACCTGCTTTTGTTTTGTAGATACTTGTTGAAAAGTTGTAATTTTCGCCAAGTACAGTTAGTGCAGGTAAGTATGTCAATAATTTTTGTGTAGATGCTGGTGATGTTGGAATTTCAGAATTTAACTCTGCCACAGTTTTTCCAGTTGACAAATCTTTGAACGATACAGATACAGCCCCTTTTTGTATACCTGAATTGTGAATAACTTTATTAAAAATTGCGCTATCCATTGCGTTTGCGCATTGTGAAAATAAAATTATTGAAAATAATGTGAATAATATCTTTTTCATATCTAATATTCCTTTACTTCATAACTTTTGTGAACATCTTTTAGCACTGTACATTTAGCCCTAAATTCGTTTTGTTCTTCAAAATCTAATGTTGCAGAAATTGCACCTTCGCCTGATGTGATTTCTGCCAAGTTATCGCCTTTATAATTAATTATTGTTGATTTTCCGAGATTAAATTCGCCGTGTTCAATCGCTCCAGATTGTGTTAGAGCAACAAAATAACATTGATTTTCAACCGCACGAGAGTGTGTCATTGAAACCCAAGGAATTTCCTTTTTTGAGCCCCAAGCTGCCATATTAACCATTAAATCAACACCTTTGTACGCATAAGCTCTGTATATTTCAGGAAATCTTATGTCATAGCAAATTGTTAAACCAATTCTAACACCTTCGATGTTTACTATTACAGAGTTTGAACCTTCTGTAATGTATGTACCTTCTTTATCTCCGTAGTATGAGAATAAATGGCATTTGTCATAAGTTGCAATTAATTCACCTTTTCTATTTATCACAGGGCAAGTATTAAACAATTTTTTACCTTTTTTAGTGATAAAACTTCCGCCGATGATGTTGACATTGTGAGTTTTCGCCAAATCAGATAAGGTTCTTATAACTTCACTATCATCAAGGCTTTCTGCCGATTCAGGAAAATAATCGCAAGCCCAACCAACAGTCCAAACTTCAGGTAAGATGATTACATCTGTTTCAGGTCTTGCATTGTTATTGATTAATTCTTTTATCTTTGTGATATTTTGTTTTTTATCCCCAAGTACTGATGACATTTGAATTGCCATCACATTTAGATTTTTGGTCATTTTTGTTTTTTGTATGCCTCTTTAAAAGCTTCTGGAGCCTTCTTTTCTAAGTCTAGTAGCGCGTCTTTTAGTTGTTGTTTTACGCGGATATCTTCTTCTACATCAGCATCTTCTGATATGTATATTGGTTCTCCATACAAAATTACGATTTTTGTGAAGCCCATTGGAATTTCAAATTTGTCCCAAGTTGGAAGTCTTAACAAGCTTTTGTTAGGTGAATACCAAGTCATTGGAATAATTGCAGCGCCAGTTTTCTTTGCAACTTTGATAACTCCGTTTTTAACCTCGTGGTATGGACCAGCAGGACCGTCCACCATGATTGCTACATTTTGACCTTCCTTTAAGCGGTCAATCATTTGCAATGTTGCTTGCATACCACCTTTTCGGCGTTCACCCTTGTTGTCTTTTGAACCACGAACAGTGTTAAAGCCCCATTTGTGTACTACTCTTGCAATTATTTCGCCGTCGTCAGAGCGACTAATCAAAATGTTAACGTTTTTTCTTTTTTCAAACGGGATTCCGTGTAAACTGCATTGTTGAGCATGCCACATGGCGAAAACGACGTTGTTTTCTTGCTCTGGGTAATTTACGTTTCTAATTTCAATCATTCTTTCAAGAATTCTAAAAAGAGCGTAAACCCCATCAGAAGCCCACCCTATGGCTTTTTTGCTATCAATATGTAATGCGCGTAAAATATCCATAGTTTCATTATACTATAAAAGTTTTAATTATTAGTGTTTTCGTTTATATTTGGAATACGAATACAGAACTCTGTACCTTGTCCTTCTTCACTGTTAACCGTAATTTCACCGCCGTGAGATTTAGTAATTTGTTGTGCCAAGTACAAGCCTAAACCAGTTCCGATTTTTCTGAATTTTTTAGCTGTAGAGTAGTATTTTTGGAAAACTTTTTCAATATCTTCTTTTGAAATACCTTTGCCGTGGTCAATTACAGAAATATTAACATCTGTAGCTGTTTTTACAACTTTTACATCTATGCTTTTGCTTGTATCACTATGTAGAATTGCATTTTGAATTAAGTTTTTTATAACTCGTTTTAGTTGAATTTTGTCTGCTGTAATTGTAATATTTTCATATTCTTTGAATTTAATTTTCATGTTGCTTTTTTCAGCAATTGGAGTCATTTCTGTCACAATTTCTTTGATAAACGGATTAATTTCAAACTCTTCAAGATATAGTGAAATACCGTTTTCTTTAATTTTATAAGTTTCAAGAAGAATTTGTACTAATTCAATTAATTCTTTGTTTGAAACTTGCATGTTCTTTATTGCTTCTTTTTGTTTTTCGGTAATTGAACCAAATTTTTCGTCTAATAAGAAATCTAAAATATTTGATTCTGCAATGATTGGAACTTTCAAATCGTGTGTAAGTGTTGCTACGAAGTCTTCTTTTAAGTGTTCAAGTTCTTTTTGATTAGTAATATTTTTTAGAATTACGATATATCGTTTCTTTTTGTCTTCAAGTTGAAGTTTCATTGTTGTTGCTTCAAATGCATCGTCAGAGTATGCTTTTATGAATACTTCAGTGTTTTCAAGTTTTTCAACAGGTGTTTCATCTGGAATATTGATATATTCCAGAATATTTTTTCTAAGTATTTCTTTGCCTTTTACATTAAACCATTGCAAAACTTTTGGAGTTGCTCTTAAAATTTTATATTTTCTGTCTACAATAAGTAAACCATCGGAAAGTGAGTTTAAAATGGCTTCTAAGAATTTGTTTTGGTGGATTAATTCTGTTTGTTGTTGAGTTACTTCTCGTTCTTTTTCACTTAAAGAATCAATTAGTTGGTTAACACTATCTGTCAATGTTTCGTATGATTCGGGATTTATTTTTTTCATCTTTTTACCCAAATCACCATATCTAACTGACATTAAAGTTTCGTTTACAGCGCCAAGGTAATCGTTCATTTTGTACCAACGTTGTGTAGTTTTTTTCGATACAATTAATAGCATCAAAAAAATAAAAATTACGAATAAGTTAAGTGCGAAAAACCAAATCATATATAATAAACCTTTTTTGTATTTCTTTTCTGTTTTTATGTTACTATATTTATAATTCAAATTCAACGATTATTAAAAGAGGCTCTTATGAAAAAATATTATTTATTATTAATGACACTAATTTTTACTGTACAAGCATCTTATGCAGACAGTATGTTTCCCGCAAGTATTAGAAGTGCATTGAAACATTCAGCAGATGTTAATTATGTGTCTGTTGTTATAGCGTTAGGTGTTGTAATTTTATTAATATACATTACAGGTATTGTATATGCAAAATTGAACATTATCGGTCATAATGCAGTGAAAAAACAATATAAAGGTTTGGATAATGAAAGAATATTTATTCATTCAACAACTCAAATTGGTAACAACAAAACATTACACGTAATTGAAATTGCAGGTAAAAAGCTTCTAATTGGTGTTACAAATGAATCAATTAATTTGATTAAAGACCTTGATGACAATGCGACATCTGTATCTACAGACGATATGAAATCAATTTTCCAAAAAGAATTGTCTAAATCAATGCCATTGGATAAAATTTATCCTCAAGGTGCAGATGCGTACAAAGAAGAAGAGGAAATTTCAATAGACAAAAAAATTCCTGAAGAAATTGAAAATATTAATGATAATCCTCAAAACAACAATAATGATGACTTTGGTCTATATAAAAAATATCTATAGATATTATATAATATAGTTACCATAGTAATATTACTCTGGCAATCTACGGAAGTGAGTTAAAATTGATGTCAAAAACGATACAAATAGCAAATAAAATTGTTGGTGAAAAGCAAAATTGCTTTATTACAGCCGAAATAGGAATTAATCATAACGGTAGTTTAGATTTGGCAAAAAAACTCATTGACATTGCCATTTCAACAGGTTGTGATGCCGTAAAATTTCAAAAAAGAACAGTTGATGTTGTTTATACCAAAGAAGAACTTGAAAAAGAACGAGAAAGCGTTTTTGGAACTACAAACGGTGATTTAAAACGCGGTTTAGAATTTGGTTTTGATGAATATAAGGAAATCGACAGATACTGCAAAGAAAAAGGTATAATTTGGTATGCATCTTGTTGGGATAAAGCTTCTGTAGATTTTATTGAACAATTTAACCCACCTTGCTACAAAATTGCATCAGCTTCCTTAACTGATGACGAACTTTTAGAATATACAAAAGCAAAAGGCAAACCTATTTTCTTAGCAACTGGCATGAGCACAATTGAACAAATTGACCACGCCGTAGATGTTTTAGGCAAAGATGACTTGATTATTTATCATTGCACATCAACATACCCAACAGACAATTCAGAAATTAATTTAAGAGTGATACCATTTTTAAAAGAACGTTATAATTGTCCAGTTGGATTTTCAGGACATGAAAAAGGTATTTTGCCAACAATTTTATCAGTACAAATGGGTGCATGTGCAGTAGAACGTCATATTACAGTGGATAGAACTCTTTGGGGTTCAGATCAGGCAGCAAGTTTAGAAAAAGAAGGACTATTCAGAACTGTGCGTGACATTCGTCAAATTAAAACAATTATGGGCGATGGTATTAAAAAGGTTTATGACAGTGAAAGACCTATTATAAAAAAATTAAGAAAGGTTTAATGTGAGTATTCCAAAGACTGTAAAAATGGTGATTTCTGATTTTGACGGAATTTTTACAGACAATACAATAATTATTTCAGAAGATAAGAAAATCTCAAGGAGAATTAGTTTTAAGGATGTTATGGGAGTTTCTTTACTTGTTAAGAATGGTTACCAAGTAGGTATTATTTCTGGCGAGAAAAATTCTGCAATTGAGCTTATTGCCGAAAGCTTTAAGCTAAAAGAAGTTCATCAAGGTATAAAAAATAAAATAGAAGTTTTAAAAGGTATTTTGGAACGAAATAGTCTAACTATTGATGAAATTTTATACGTAGGTGATGATGTCAACGATGCAGAATGTTTGAAATTTGTAAATACAAAGTTTACCGTTCCAAATGCAAATAAAAAAATTAAAGCAATTGAAAATATACAAATTACTTCAGCCTGCGGTGGCGATGGTGCTTTTCGTGAAATTGCAGATGAAATATTAGACATGTAATAAAAAACTTGCAAACCCTATAATTTGTATTATAATTTTGAATGAATAAGGTTTATTATGCGAAATCTAGTAGTTCAGAAATTTGGAGGCACATCAGTTGCCGACACAGATAAAATTAAAAATGTTGCCAATTCTGTAATTAGAGAAAAGAAATTGGGCAACGATGTTGTAGTTGTTGTTTCAGCAATGGGGCACACAACTGATTATTTGATGAAAATGGCAAAAGATATAAGTGATGTTCCTTCATCTCGTGAGTTAGATATGCTTTTGTCAACTGGTGAAGGTGTTTCAATTGCATTACTGTCAATGGCAATTCAAGCACAGGGTTATGATGCTGTTAGTATGAATGCAATGCAAATTGGCATTATTACAGAGAATGTTCATAACAAAGCAAGAATTATAGATATTAAAACTGATAAATTAAACAAATATTTAGCAGAAGGCAAAATTGTTGTAGTTGCAGGTTTTCAAGGTGTAACTGAAGACGGAGAAATTACAACTCTAGGCAGAGGTGGTTCTGATACATCTGCAGTTGCAATAGCAGCGGCTCTTGAAGCTCAACGATGTGATATTTACACTGATGTAGAAGGTGTTTATACAACAGACCCACGAATTGTACCAAATGCTTCAAAACTAGATGTCGTAACGTACGATGAAATGTTAGAATTAGCAAGTGTTGGTGCTAATGTTTTACACCCCCGTTCGGTTGAAACAGCAAAACAATTTAATATGCCAGTGAGAGTTAGAAGCAGTTTCAATTTAGACAATATGGGTACTTTGATTAAAGGAGAGTATGACAATATGGAAATATGTAGACCAGTTACAGGCGTTGCCGTAGATATGTCAAAATTGAGAATTGTTGTTTGTGATGTTCCTGATGAACCAGGCGTTGCAAGCAAAATATTTACAACTTTGGCTGATGAACATATTTCTGTTGACACTATTATTCAATCTTATGCAAGATTACATAATAATACTAATGATATTGCTTTTACTATCAATAAGTCTGACTTGCCTAGAACAATGGAACTTTTTGACAAAATTAACGACGAAATTAAAGCTGATAAAATTCATATCGACGATAATATCGCCAAAGTTTCAATTGTCGGTGCGGGTATGATTGATAGACCAGGCGTTGCAGCTACTATGTTTGATACTTTAGCAAATCTAAACATTAATATCAAAATGATTTCTACAAGTGAAGTTAAAATTAGCTGTCTTGTAGATGCAGATGTTGCAAACGATGCTTTAAGAGCTTTACACAAGGCCTTTAACTTGGGTTGTGATGTGATAGCAACTGTTAAAGGTGATTTACCGAACATTTAAGGAGTTTATTTAATGGAAAATATGCAAAATAACGATAACCAATTTGTAGAAACTTATGAACTAAAAACTTGGAAAAAATGGGCTATCGCAGGTGTTGCTTTAGTTGGTTTTATAACAACAATTTATTTAGCAGTTGTTTATTACAAAGCAAATTTTTTGGTAAATGCTCATGCTAGTTTCTGTTCAATAAACGAATTTATTGACTGTGATTCAGTTGCTAAAACAAAAGATTCACAGTTCTTTGGTGTTCCTTTAGCTTTATGGGGAATGTTCTTATATGCATTCATTGGGTTAATGATGTGTGCGAAAAAACTTGCTCAAGTAAAATTGTTCAAGTTTATGGAAGTTTTCAAAAATCCTTATGCATATATCTCTGCACTTGGTATAATTTCTTTTACTATTTCGATGATTTTACTTTGCGTAAGCTTATTCCAAATCAAGAAATTATGCATAATGTGCGTTTTGACATACATTTTAGACTTTGCAATTGGTCTTTTAGCTTTAAATAATTACTCAAGAAAGACTTTTGTCGAAGTGTTTAAAACTTCATTCTACGATTTTTTAAGCGCATTAAAAATAAAAAAATATCTAGTAGCATTTTTAGTTGTTGCGGTTTGCGGTGTTGCATTTTTAACATATACATCAGTATCCTTAAAATTGGCACCACAAGTAAAACGTATTAATTCTATTCAAAAATTTGTTAAATTAAACGAAAAGAAATTAAATCCCTATGCTCCAAAAAGTAATGTTTTAGGCGATGAAGACGGAAAGGTTACTCTTGAAGTATACTCAGATTTCAGATGTCCTATCTGTCAGGTTTTCAACTTAATTATTTGTAAAACAGTTGGTGAACTTAGAAATGTAAAGGTTGTTCATCACCAATATCCATTAGATGCAGATTGTAACAAGTATATTCCAACTCAAGTTCACCCAGGAGCTTGTGCAATGGCGTTATATGCTTTAGCTGCTGAGCGTCAAGACAATTACTGGGGATTTGGTTCTCAATTATATTTAAGACAACCAATGACAGATTACGATGTTTGGGCAATTGCTTTGGAACAAGGAATGAACTTGGACAAATTAAAAGAAGATGTACAAGATCCTGAATTGATTAAAAAGTTAGAGGCTGATATTGATTTAGCTCACAGCTATGATTTACACGGAACTCCAGCATACTCAATCAACGGTGGAAAAGTTAATATGGGTATTTTGCCTGATTTTGTTTTGAAACAAGAATTAATCAAAGTTGGCGCACAAGAAAGATAATGAATAACAACAAAATTTTATTGCACGCTTGTTGCGGAATTTGCTCGGCTTATCCAATTCTAAATTTGCGTGAATTGGGTTATGAACCAGTGGTGTATTTCTTTAATCCAAATATTTATCCAGAGTCTGAGTATCAAAAACGCTTGGAAATGGAGAAAATTCTGTGTGGTTATCATAATTGTGAACTAATTGTCGGAGATTATGACCAACAATTTTATTTTGATGCTGTAAAAGGTCTTGAAAGCGAACCAGAACGTGGAAAACGTTGTGACGTGTGCTTTGAGTTGCGCCTTGAACAAACAGCCCAAAAAGCAAAAAAACTTGGAATTGATATTTTTACAACTTCAATTGTAATAAGTCCACATAAAAATTATGCTTTACTTTCTGAAATTGGCGAAAAAATTGCGAAAAAGTATGACTTAAACTATTTGGCAGTCGATTTTAAAAAGAAAGATGGATTTTTGAAAACGAACAGAATTTCTAAAGAACTGAATCTGTACCGTCAAAACTATTGTGGCTGCAAATTTAGCATAAGGACTAATGTATAAAGCCCTAATTTGCACGAAAAACATCTTCTGTTATAATGAAAATATTAAAAAAGGAGTTTAGTTATGGAATGTAAAAAAGAAGACAACAAATTAGAATGTACTTGTACAAGCACAACTTGCAAAAATCGTGGCGTATGTTGTGATTGTGTAAGACACCACAGAGAAAATGGCGAAATTCCAGGATGTTTCTTTACTGCTGCAGGTGAAGCATCTTATGACCGTTCTATTGCAAATTTCATAAAGGTAATGTCAAAACATGCTTAATTATAAAACCCTTTTAACTTTATTTGCAATTTTAACCTTGTTGACTTTACTTCCTGTAAATGCCAAGGTACTAGATGAGGTTTATTCAGGTGTTTCTGATGGGCAAATGATATATTATTCATTTTGTTCCGACAAATGGTATTACCAACGTCCAGATCAAAAGAAAAAATGTATTTTAGAAGTTACACGTCGAGTTTCAGAAGGTTCGGGTAGTTACTCAGAGTACGTTTCTCCAATGTATGATGTTTATACCCCAGCAGGTTCAAATTATGAATTTTTATACAAAGGACGATTGATAACTTATCATATATTCGATGTGAAATTTTATGAAATTGTTTATAATCACAGAAATAAGCAGTTTATTGAAGTTCCACTGGAAGAAAGTTTTATAAAAGAAATTTTCAAAAATCCAAAGATAATTTATGTATCACAATTTAATGACAACCATGAGCTAACAGTCAGAAAAAGACCATTGAAAAAACAAAGATATTTACTTTTGAATGATACTGACAAATATTTTTATCGTTATACATTAGAAACTCCAAATAAAAGTAATGTAATAAAAAACTTATTTTTCGCAAAAAAACGCTGTAACATAGATTTTGCACACTTTATGGACGATGTTGATGAATTTCCGATGTATAAAATTCACATAAGAAATGGACTAAAATTTTAATAAAAAAATCCGAGAAGTTTCTCGGATTTTTTTATGTAACTAAATTATTAAGAAATCTATACAAACTAAAAATAACCGTGTTGACAGCAAAATTTGTTTGCTATATGATTTTTTTACACACTTAGCCGAGTGGCTTAAAGTCATGAGGTGGTGTAAGTGGAAATAGAGTAACCAGTAGGGTTACAGAAGTATAAAGGAAAAAGAAAAATGGCAACAGGACAAAGAATTAGAGTTTGTTTAAAAGCATACGATCACAAATTAATTGACGTATCAGCTGACAAAATCGTAGAAACAGCAAAAAGAACAGACGCAAAAGTTGCAGGACCAATTCCTTTACCTACAAAGAGACGTATTTATTGTGTATTGCGTTCACCACACGTAGATAAAAAATCTCGTGAACACTTTGAAATGAGAACACACAAACGCATTATCGATATTTACGAAGCAACTCAACAAACAACTGAAGAGTTGAGTAGATTAGATTTACCAGCAGGTGTAGATATCGAAGTTAAACTATAATTTCGTTCCCTGTCAAAAATTAAATAAGCATTATGCAATATAATGCGATCTACGACTCTAAAAGGGTAAAAGGTAAGAGGCACAAAAGCAACGTAGCGCTCGCAAGCAGACGGACTAAAAGTTAAAACTTTTAAGCTCCAAAAAAGAAAGGAAAAAATCATGACACTTGGTGTGATAGGTAAGAAAGTCGGAATGACTCAAATTTTCAACGAAGAAGGTTTGGCAGTTCCAGTTACCGTAATAAAAGTAGACCCAATCGTGGTTACACAAGTTAAGACTGTTGAAACAGACGGTTATAATGCAATTCAAGTAGGTACAGTAGCAGCAAAAGAAAAACATTTGACAAAAGCTCAAATTGGCCACTTTGCAAAAAACAAATTAGAAAACTTCCGTCACTTACAAGAATTCAGAGTTGACAATCCACAAGATTACACAGTAGGTCAACAAATCGAATTATCTGTATTAAGCGATGTTCAAAAAGTTGATGTAACAGGTA
>CALBKW010000139.1 GCA_937895785.1 uncultured Candidatus Melainabacteria bacterium
AGAAACCAAAAACACGGTAACGTATAACTATATATTAGATTATGCAAATATGTTATATGAAAAAATTAATACAGAGATACCGTTCAAAGAAAACTGGGGATTAGAATATAGATATAAACTACATACAGACGGAACAATCTCTGACTTAAAACCAATGCCTTTGAATACACCATATAAAGGTAAACCAATAAACAAACTATTTGAGAATTTTTTAGTAAAGACTACACCACCACCATTTCCAGAAAATATGGAGATTGGAGATGTATATATTGAATTGTATGTAGATACAACAACAGTTGATGAAATTGAAATATATTATCTAAGAAGGAGCAATAGAGCACCTCAACCTGGAAACTATATTTCTATTTATATACCAGTAAAAAATTATCAAAAAATATTTATGTTTTATAGATAAAACATGTCCGTATTTTTACGTACGTAAAAATACGGACTAAAAAATATCGAAAAAATGTTACTCTTTTAAAGGTAAAAGTTAAAAGAGGATTTTTTATGACAAACGAACAAAATATTCACATTAATGCAAACGATTATAGAGATTTATGCTACTTGGCTGGAGATATTTTAAAAGGAAGAAAAACAAATTTACCTTCTGGTTACATTGTAATAGCAAAAGAATATGATAAAAGAACTAATTTTAAAGCAGTTGCATATCAAAAAGGAAATGAAGTTGTTTTATGCTTTGTCGGCACTGAGAAATTCAGTATGCAAGACCATAAAACTAACTTAAAGATGGCTACATCTAGTGAAGCAACAACCCAAATGATTTCTGCTGATAAGTTTTATAATAGATTTAAAGATAAATATCTGAATATAAAAGTTATAGGTCACTCAGAGGGAGGTAGTGAAGCTCTCTATGTAGGATTGAGACATGACCTGAAAACTGTTACTTTTAATGCTTATGGATTAAACAAAAATCTTGAAGCGTCTATTGGTAACGAACATACAAATGAACTTGTAACAAATTACCGTGACCCATTAGACCCTGTATCAAAATTAAGACCCCTTGTTGGTAAAACATATATTGTAGAAAGTAATAGGAATTTTGCAGAAAAAATAAATCCATTTGGTATGATTAGTGCACACAAAATTTCAAACTTTGGAGATTGTAGTAACGCACAGCCAATTGAAGAATACAAGAAAAAACATAACTTTATTGATAATATCAGCGAGGCTGAAATTACTGACCAAGATATTTCAAAGATGTCGACTGATTTGTATGAACTTTATGATGCTGAAATATCTGATAGGCTTTCAAAAGGAAAAATTCTACGAGAAGTAGATGCACAAAATGCAACGATGAGCGGAGATTTAATCAAAGTATCTGCTTATACTAGAGGTGATGGGACTCAAGTCGAAGGATATTACAGACGAAAACCAAATATTTAATTATCTATAAAACTTGAATATTTTTTGATAATTTTTTACTGGAATGTATACGGCTATATAGTTTCCAGGTTGAGGAGCTCTATCGCTTCTCCTCAGATAATATATTTCAATTTCATCAGTAACAAAAACATTTGCATGTAACTCAATATATACATCTCCAATCTCCATATTTTCTGGAAATGGTGGTGGTGTAGTGTTTACTAAAAAATTCTCAAATAGTTTATTTATCGGTCTACCTTTATATGGTGTGTTCAAAGGCATTGGTTTTAAGTCAGATATAGTTCCGTCTGTATGTAGTTTATATCTATATTCCATGTACCAGTTTTCTTTGAACGGAATCTCTGTATTAATTTTTTCGTATAACATATTTGCATAATCTAAGATATAGTTATACGTTACCGTGTTTTTGGTTTCTGTAAATTTTACAACATTAAAATCTATTTTGTCTGTATCAATCTTTTGCGCGAATACAGGCAGAATAAATGTGAAAACAAAAAATACCGATAAAATAAATCTAGTAATATTTTTCATAATTTGTATTGTAGCATAAAGCTAAAAGTGAAAAAATAGGTATTAGGTTGAAAAAACACACCTGTTGTCATCTTTACATCTATAAATAAAATGTTATAATACATCCGTTATGAAAAGATTAATTTTAGCATCAGGTTCACCGAGAAGAAAAAAGATTTTTGAAGATTTAGGATTAGATTTTGAGATTATAAAATCACCTTATGAAGAAGTTTTAGATAATCACGATTTTGCCTATGAAAAGATTGAAAATCTTGCGTATAATAAAGCCTACGAGGTTGCAAAAAACATTAAAGATGATGCGATTGTTGTCGGTGCTGACACTATTGTTGTTTTAGATAATCAAATTTTAGGCAAACCAAAAGATAAAGCGGAAGCATACAAAATGTTAAAAGCATTATCTAACAAAGAGCACTTTGTTGTTACTGCAATTTGTGCAATAGAAACTCCAAATATGCGTAAGAAAATTCATTCTACAACCAGCTACGTGACGTTTAACGAGCTTTCTGATGATATGATACATAATTACATTAATGATTTTAATCCACTTGATAAGGCAGGTTCTTATGGAATACAAGAACTGCCACTTGGTTTCGTTAAAAACATTGGTGGCAGTTTTGAAAATATTATTGGTCTTTGCCCTAAAGCCTTAATGAAGACATTGTCTGTGTTTAAACAGTAGCCAATTCTGGTTGTGTAACACTTAGAGCAATACGTTTATCTTGTGGGTTGAATTTTAAAACATAAGTTTTAATGGTTTCGCCAACTTTTGCGATAACGTTATTTTGGCTTTGATAATCCATTAATTCGTTTTGAGGAAGTAATGCTTCTACTCCTGGGTAGATTTCAACGAAAGCGCCGAAAGGTTTAATTCTAGTGATAACACCTTCTCTTAATTCACCTTCTTTAATTTCTTTTT
>CALBKW010000140.1 GCA_937895785.1 uncultured Candidatus Melainabacteria bacterium
CATTGGCGCAAACATAAATAGCGCACCGACGGTAAACATTACCTTTCTCAATAAATTTTTGTTCATTTTTATCCCTAATCTCGATTTTGTGATAGTTTTCCTCTAACATTCTAAAAGATTTTTATATTTATGGCTATTTATTAAAATTTAGTAACATATTAAATAAACATAGGCGCGGTTGATAAAATCAACCGCGCCTATTAAAAAAATCTATGAAGTTAACTACTATTTGCTTTCTACAGCATAAACGCTAACTTGTTTTCTATCACGTCTGTGTGGTTCAAATTTTACTTGACCGTCAATTAAAGCGAACAATGTATCATCAGAACCGATACCTACGTTGTTACCTGGGTGGATTTTAGTTCCTCTTTGGCGAACGATGATGTTGCCAGTTTTAACCATTTCACCGCCGAATTTTTTAACGCCTAAACGTTGAGCTTCGGAATCACGTCCGTTACGGGTAGAACCCATCCCTTTCTTATGTGCCATTTTATACCTACTTTCTAATTAAATATTACCGTAATAACTTTTAAATTATGCTTCTGTTGTTTCTGCAGTTTCTGCTGCTTTTTTAGAAGCTGTAGTTCTGATTTTGTTAATCATAACTCTTGTGTATTGTTGTCTGTGACCACGTTTTACACGGTAACCTTTTTTAGGTCTTTGTTTGTAAACGATAACTTTCTTAGCTTTGTCATGACCCATGATAACGCCTTCAGCACTTGCATTTTTTACGTATGGTTGACCAACTTTTGATTTTTTACCGTTAACTACCATAACAACTTTGTCAAATACAACTTTGTCATCTTTTTCACCTTCAAGTAGTTCTACGTCTAAGTAACGACCTTCTTCTACTTGGTATTGTTTTCCGCCAGTTTCTACAATTGCGTACATTTTTAAATCCCTTTCTATTTGAGGAATCGCAACCTTTTTCAGATTTTTGTGAGCGATTTACCTATCTAATTGTAATACTATTTGTGTAATCTTATTATCTACCGCTAAAATTCCGCTGTCAAGCATGTTTTAAAATATTTTTAAAGACGTTAAGACTATAAGCCGACTCTTGTTTACCTCTCGCTTTGCTCGTACCTCTGCTCGGGCTACTCAAAAATTCTTTTCCACAAAGGTTTTTGGCGTTCTTCTAGGTATTCAAGTCTTTTTGCTAATTTTTTATTATCTTCTAGCAATTGTTCAACTTGTTGAGCCAATTTTTGATTATCTTTTTTGTATTCACCAGCTTCAATTAATTTTTCCGAAAATTGAGAAGCATCAATGTGATTTTTTATATCGTCTGTAATTTTTCCAGCAACAGCTTCTGCAAGCATTTGAAGGGTTTGATTTGTAACATTTAAAGTTACGTTTCTAACTTCTGGAATTTGTTGCGGAGTTGTTTCTAATGCTGTAGATTTGATTTCTTCATCTTCTTTTTCAGGTATTTCAAGAGGTGTTTTGTGTATGCGATAACAAATTTGGTCGTTCGTGTAACCTTGAGATTTTAAGCTAATCCCTTTTTTAAGTTTGAAAATACCGATGTCATCAAAGAAAACTGTGCCGTCTTTTGCTTCATAAATTGGGTCAATTTGCCAATCTTTGACAAAAGTTTCCAGTGCTCTTATGTCAATATAGTAGTTATCTTCATTTAATTTTTTTAAAACATCTTCTTTTCTGTACATTTTTTGCCTTTTTAGTAATTTTTAAGTTTTCTTTGAATATCTCTGTTTTGAGTTTTTTTAGTTATGTCTTCACGTTTGTCGTAAAGTTTTTTACCTTTTGCTAAACCAATTTCAAGTTTTGCATAACCTCTTGTCAAAAACAATTCCAAAGGTACAATTGTGTAACCTTCTTTTTTTATTTTCATTTCAATCTTTAAAATTTCTTTTCTGTTTAAGAGAAGTTTTCTTGTTCTTTCTGGCTCATGGTTATAACGATTACCTTGCTCATATTTTGAAATGTGGCAATTATACAAGAAAATTTCACCCTTTTCAATTTTTGCGAAACTGTCTTTTAAGTTTACTGCACCTTTTCTTATTGACTTGATTTCAGTCCCAGCAAGAACTATGCCCGCAATGAATTTGTCAAATATAAGAAAATCGTGAAATGCTTTTCTATTTGTTGATATAACTTTTTTATCCATAGTTGAATTATACCGCAAACTTTGAGCCTTGCCAAGAGTCCCTACGGATTAATTCTGCATCAATCTTATTTAAGCATTCAAACTTTTTACCAATCCATTTAGGTTCAACTAATGTTGATTTTAAACCACTTCCTGCTATTCTGTGTAAGGTTGTTTCAGGTGGTAAAAGTTCTATTGCATCACAACAAAGGTTTACGTATTCCATTTCGTCCATAAATTCAAATTCTCCGCGTTCATACATTTTAGTAATTTCAGTACCGCGAAGTCCGCAAATCATGTGAAGTTTGATACCGTCAACCCTTAATTTTGCCAATAATTTGATTGTTTCCATCATTTCATCGTGAGTTTCCCATAAGCCGAAAATTACGTGAACGCATGTATTTATACCTCGTTCTTTTGTCATTTCGTACGCCTTTAAGAAACAATCTAAATCATGACCACGGTTGATTCTTTCAAGAGTTTTGTTGTGCATGGATTGAAGTCCATATTCAATCCATGTTTCATATTTGTCTTTGTAACCCGCGATTAAATCAAGTTTTTCTTCATCAACGCAGTCTGGACGAGTTCCAATAGATATTCCGACAATGTCAGGGTGGTCTAGAGATGCATCATAAATTGTTTTTAACTCTTCAACAGGTTTGTAAGTATTAGAAAAAGATTGAAAATAAGACATATATTTTACGGCTTTAAAACGGTCTGTAAGGTATTGAGCACCAAAATCTAACTGCTCTTTAATTGACATATTTGCGGAATGCGATTGAGAAAAACTCCCTCCATCGTCGCAATAAATACAGCCATGCTTGCCGTTTTGTCTGTTAGGACACGAAAAACCGGCGTCAAGTGTTATTTTGTAAACCTTAACGCCGAATTTTTCTTTTAAATATTCGCTAAATTGATTGTAGCGTTTTTCTGTACCGTGGAAAAACATTATAAACTAGTTGTTTTCGCCTTCAGCTTCTTTTGGAATAGGGTAAACGTAGTGTTCACCGCAAGCTGGGCATACAACTTCTTGTTGTTTACCATCTTCTAAAACTGCTACTTCAAATAATTGTTTACAACCTGATTGTGTGCATCTGATAGCCCAAGTTGGTCTTACAAGTCTTGCCATTTTTTAATTTCTCCTTTTTTCTTAATCTTATCACAGTAAATAAAAATTGTAAAATCTGGATATATTATCTTTGGTCTAAGTGTAAATAATAGGGATATTATAAAAAGGGGCGGAGCCGTTACACGGCTCCGCCCCTTTTTTGTTTATTACTTTTAAATTATTTATTATGGTCAAACATTTGTTTAATACCATCAACTGAAGAAAGAACTCCTGTTGCTTCATAAGGCATATAAACAACTTTGTTATTTTGACCAGATGCGATACCTTTTAAGGTTTCTAAGTATTTCATAGCGATTAAGTATTGATCAGGTTTACCTTTGTCGCCTATTGCATTAATAATCAATTCAACAGCTTGTTTTTCACCTTCTGCTTCAAGTACGCGAGCTTTTGCAATACCGTCAGCTCTCAAGATTGCAGCTTGCTTTTCACCTTCTGCTTTGTTAATTGCAGCTTCTTTTTCCCCTTGAGCTTGAAGAATTGCAGATTGTTTCATACCTTCTGATTCAAGGATTACAGCACGTTTTTCACGTTCTGCTTTCATTTGTTTTTCCATTGCTGCTTGGATATCAGCAGGTGGATTGATGTCTTGAAGTTCTACACGGTTAACTTTTACGCCCCATTTATTAGTAGCTTCGTCTAGAATTTCTCTTAATTCTTGGTTGATTTGGTCACGAGAAATAAGAGTTTCATCTAGGTCTAATTTACCAACTAATTGTCTTAAATTTGTTTGAGTTAACTTTTCAATTGCATCTAACAAGTTAGAAATTTCGTAAACGGCTGATTTTGCATCAACGATTTGGAAGTATAATAAAGCGTTAATGCTGATTGTAACGTTATCTTTTGTGATTACGTTTTGTCTTGGAAAATCGTAAACAGTTTCTCTTTTGTTAATGCTTTTCAAGATTTTATTATAAGTATAAACTTGACCGTCTAAGCCTTTTTGTCTTTCTTTCCACTCAATTCCGCAAGGTGCATCAATAAATGGAATAATGAAGTTTAACCCTGGAGTTAAAGTTTTGTGATACTTACCTAAACGTTCAATGATAACTTCTTCCATTTGTTTAACAATGATTACACCAAATTTGATGTAAGCGATTGCCAAAACTATTAATAAAATTAGTAAAATGTCCATTTTTTCTCCTTATTTACGTTTGACGAACATTGTCAAACTATCGTTTCTAACAATTTCAACTTCTGAACCTTCAGAAATTTCTTCGTCGCTTAAAGTGCGAGCTTCCCAACGTTCACCATAGATTGAAATTGCGCCTTCGTTTTTGTTGATTGTTTTTATAGCTTTAGCAGTTTTGCCGATATATTGACCTTCCATACCTGTTTCTTGTTCTTTTGTAGATTTTTGATTTTTAGCCAAAAGAGGTCTGAAAATAAGAAGTGAAACAAGTGAGCAAATCGCAAATAGCGGAACTAATACAGACTTAGATGTAACCCATACAGCTACAATAGCTGTAATGAAAGCGCCTACAGACATGCTTAAAAAGAATGTAAAAGGCATAAACATTTCTAAGATTAGTGTTATAACTCCTGCACAAGCCCAAAATTGCCAAAGAGTCATTTATTATTCTTCTCCTACTAATTCGTTCATTGCATCGACCATAGCATCAATATCAATACCATGAACTTTAGCACCAGCTTCTAAGTTTTCAAAGTGAGCTGCTGCACAACCGATACAACCCATACCAAATTTTTGGAATACTTCAACTGTTTCAGGGTGGTTTTGTACGATTTCCATAATACCCATATCTTTTGTAATTTTAGCCATAATTATTTTCTCCTTATCCTTTGTGTTGACTTTCTTAAAAATATTATTAAACCTATTCTACAAAATAATTATCAAAATGTAAATAAGATTAAAGATTAATTTTGTCAAAAAAGTTGACTTTAAGAAAAACATCATTAAAAAGAGATTACGGATACCACATAAGCAAGAGAGAAAAAGAGGATAAGATTATGGAACAATTTTTAAGAAACTTTTTTAACAATGATTCAGTATGTTTAGGATTATGCGATTTACAACGTAAAATTGCTGGGGTAAGTTTTAATAATCCACCAGCTCACATGCAAGCTCCTGTTCAAACAGTGCAACCGCAAGTATATCACCAAGCTTACACTCAAGCGTATGCACAACAACAAGTTCAACCACAACAACAAAAAATGTCATTATCTCAATATTTTGCACAACAACAACGTGAATATGCTGCAAAACAAGCTTATGCATCACAAAAACAAACGATAGTTGCTCCACAAGCTTCTCAAAATCCATATAGACAAGTTCCACAACAAACATTTCAACAATCTTTGAACCAACCGCAACAAGCTCAAAGACCAATTCACGTACAACAATCTTCAAATGTAGAATCTTATATTCAACAACGACCAACTCACTCTCAACAAAAAACAACAACTATAATAAATGGAAGTATGAAGAAAGTTATCTCAGCTGCAGTCCCTGCACGCAGATGATTGTTTCAGGCGGGCAACCATGCACTGCCTGCCTGTGTTTCTAAAACGAAGCGCCGATTGCATTGCAATCGGCGCTTCGCAGTTTAAACGATATGTGAGAAAGTATTAAAGTAATCTGTTATAACGTTTATTAACATTGGCAAAATCCACATTAAGATTGCTGCTCCAAACACTGGTTTGAATAAGAATGATAATTGGAAAACGTTAACTTGTGGTGCGGTTTTTGAAATTACCCCCAAGATAATATCTTGTCCCAATGTCGCTAAAAGTACAGGTGATGCGATTTGAAGCCCCATATATAAAACATTTGATGACAAACTTATCAAGTAATCCATATTAACAAGTTTGTTCAAAGGAATTGTGCTTGCATAGATAGGGAAAATTTCAAAACTTTTGTCGATCGCTTGGAATAACCAATAAGCACCACCAATTTGTAAGAAAATTATAAGTCCTAAAACCCCAAAAAATCTACCTAAAATAGAAACTTGGCTTGATGTTGTCGGATCTAAAACCATTGCTGAAGATAAACCCATTTGCATATTAATCATATCACCACCAGCTTCAATTGCGGCAAGTATTAATTGCGCCATATAGCCGATAATCATACCTGCAGCAGCGTTTAAAAGTAACGCTAAAAGCAAATCGCCATGTGCTGGTTGCCCCTGAGCATTTACTAAAGGTAAGAAGATTAGGGTCAAAAGAAATGATAAACCTAATTTTACTAACCCTGGAATTTCTTTTCTGTTTAAAACTGGAGCAAATCTTACAAAACCTAACATTCTTGCAAAGATAACTAGTCCAGCGCACATATTGGCGATGAACCCAGGTATCAGAGAATTAAGTTGTGTAATAAATCCTTCCATAGTTATTGATTATTGTACCTATTCATAATTTTTTGTGTTTCCATGAAGTCTGTTTTAGGTTCCATTACACCACTAGCTTTGTCATAACGTTGAAATTGATTTTTGCCGTTTCTGTTATAACCAGGTTTTCCACTAGTCATACGTTTAAATTCATCCTTATCAGTTTTTTTGAATTGGTCTTGCATTTCATTAGCAAATGGTCTTGTATATTTGTAGTAATCTGCAGGTAAAACGTAAGTGTCATTCTTAGGTACAACATTGAATGCCAAAGCCATACCATCAGTGAATAAGTTAGTTAAAATTCTAACAAATCCAACACCACCGATTACAATTACAAGGAATACAGCCAAAATTTTAGGGGCTGCAGCAATAGTTTGTTCTTGAACTTGCGTTACGGCTTGCAAAATACCTACAACAAGACCGATGCCTGCAGCAACAAGTACGCACGGCATTGAAATTGAAAGCATTACGACAAAACCTCTTGCCATATATTCCATTAACATTTCCATAGTTTTTACCTCTTTTTATAGAAGCTTTAAGGTCCTGATGTTTTGAAGGTTTGTGTATCTAAACCTCTTATCATCTAACCTTTTAAACCTCATTTAGTTATAACTTTGTACCAGACCTTGAACAATTAATGCCCAACCGTCAACTGCAATAAAGATAAGCAATTTAAACGGTAAAGAAATGATTGTTGGTGATAACATGAACATACCTAGTGCTAACAAGATGTTTGCTACAACCAAGTCTAATACGATAAATGGTACGAATACGATGAAACCAATTTCAAAAGCTGTTTTCAATTCACTGATGATGTAAGCGGGAGCAACTTGCCAAATTGTAATTTCATCTGGACTTTCAGGTCTGTCGTTGCCTGAAAGTTCGATAAAGAATGCCAAATCCGTTTCACGGGTTTGTTTTAACATAAATTCTTTTAATGGTTTAGAACCTTTTTCGATAGCTACAATTAAGTTCTTAGTTTGTTTGTAAGGAGCTTGACCTTGTTCATAACATTGTTGGAATACAGGTCCCATTGTGTAGAACGTCAAAATCATAGACAAACCAATGATTACAATTGATGGAGGAACTGATTGTGTACCCATCGCAGTTTTTAACATTGAAAATACGATAATAAATCTTAAAAAACTTGTCATACAAGCGAATACAAATGGTAATATTGAAAACATAGACATTACCAAAAGCATTTGTATAACTGGATTTATATCCTTAAAAATATCTGACATACTATTTCTACCTTCTTTTTAACTGATTAATAATTCACGCCCTGTTTGTCTAAATTAGCTTTGTCAATTTCATCTAATTCTTTAGTTTCATTTGTAACTAAGTTGTTAGAATCTAATTTAGAAATTAAAGTTGTTCTTTCCAAATCTGCAGCAATCAAAAAGCGCTCTGAGCCTGCCTTGATGATGTACAGAGTTTTTCTTGAAGACAATCCCAAACCGTCCTCAATTGATAACAAACCTTTTCTGTTTCCTGTAAAATTTGTTATCGAGAATTTTTTATAAGCAAATAGAGCAAAACATATTAGCCCTATCATTGCCATTGTGTATACTGTGAAATTTAAAATGTAGTGTCCCATGAGGTATAAAATCCTTTTAATTATTTTTTATGCAATGTCAATATTGTTGTAAGTTGGAAGTTTTTATAGTTAGGTATTTTGTCAATCTTCTAAACTTACAATCCTATAAAACTCTGACTAGATATCTTCGTCATCTAGTTCAAAATCGCTGTAGTCGAAATCTTCATCACCTTGAGATTCTTCCATAGGCATATCACCCATTTCTTGCATTGGTTCGCCAACCATCTCATCTTGATGCATTTCAATATCACTGTCAGGGATTGGCATTTCTTGATGCATTTCTGGCATTGGTTGAGGTTCTGGAGCGGCAGGTGTTTCTGCAAAAATATGGTTGATTTTAACACCATATCTATCGTTTACAATAACAAGTTCGCCTGTTGCAATTGTTTTTTCTTCAACTTTTAGCGTAATGTTGTTGTTGTAAACAGAACCAATATCGACAACTAAGCCGTCTTCTATATTTTTTAGTTCTCCCAAAGAGATTTTTACTTTGTCGAACTCTGCGCCCATTTCAACTTGAATACTATCCCAAAGGTTAGCTGGTGGCATATTTGAAGCCATTTCTTCTTCTCCTCCGTTATCTACTGAAATAATTAATGCTGGGTTAGGGGCTATTCTAAACTCTCTTGAGTAGCCCATATATCGTAAATCCATAATTTGAATATTACTGTTGTCCAAAACAACAATATCTTCAACTTCTAGGGATTTTAAATCTTGTACTGTAAAACTTGTTGTGCCTACAGAGATGTTAACTTCTACCAAACTGCCCAAAAAGGAATCGTTTGAAAATTTTTGTTCTGTACACTGAATTTCTTGCGGGTTTATAAGCGTACTAGGGAAAGAAACTATAACCTTGCCACATCTTTTAGTTTCATCATCTCTGAGCATGAAGGTTAAATGTACTGTGTTAAATTTTCTAGCAGTTCCATCATATTGTTGCGGAATGAAGTTGGAACTAATAAAACTATATAAGTTATCATTGTAGGCCGTTATTAATTTTGCTTCAAGCTCTGTAATTTGGTTGATTTGAAAAGGTTTTTTAGATTCACCCAAAGTTCTTTCTAAAATAATTCTAATAGCTTTATCAGAACTTCTAATATAAACTTCGTTCTTTTCATCAACTTTTATTTTAGTAACAAAATAGCTATCATCTTGGAAAAGAGTGTTCATATTTTGGCTCACAGAAATAAGTTTAAAGTGGAGTCCGCCCCACATAAAATCATCAGATGCGTTTTGTAGTGCATTATTAAATGCACTGTCAAACCAGCTATATTCAGCCAATAATTCTTTTGTACTTGTACTTAACGCTTCTGTCATTCCCCGTAAGTCCCTTTTGGGTTTTTACTTATTACTTTCCCGTTTATAGCATAATTGTATTTCTGTAAAGTGGCATCATTCGTTTAGAGGATTTTGCGTAGAGTGAGTGCAACGCACGAAACTCGAAGTAGCGTGAGCATAATGAGTGCCAACGAAGTGAAACGAATGCTTGCTCACGTGAAGCAATAATCCGATAGAGGATTTTCTCTTATAGGCTCAATGCTTTTAAGAACTATTGCATAAATAATTTTTTGTAATACAATTATGGCGTAGATATACTTTTACAAACAAAAGGAGAACTCAAATGAGTGAAAGAAAATTAGTAGGAACAGGCGAAATGTTCAAGAAAGCATTAGCTGGCGGATACGCTATCGGTGCTTACAATGTTAACAACATGGAAATTTTACAAGGTATTGCAGAAGCAGCAGAAGAAACTCGTTCACCAATCATTTTACAAGTTTCTGCAGGTGCTAGAAAATATGCTAACCAAACATACTTAATCAAATTAGTTGAAGCAGCTTTAGCTACAACAACAGTACCTATCGCATTACACTTAGACCACGGTGCAGACTTTGAAATTTGTAAAGCTTGTATCGACGGCGGTTTCTCATCTGTAATGATTGATGGTTCAAGATTCCCATTCGAAGAAAACGTAGCAGTTACTAAAAAAGTAGTTGAATACGCTCACGAAAGAGGAGTTTCTGTAGAAGCTGAACTTGGTAAATTAGCTGGTGTTGAAGATGACGTTAAAGTTTCTGATAAAGATGCTAAATATACAAACGTTAAAGAAGCTGTTGAATTTGTTAAACAAACAGGTTGTGATTCATTAGCAATCGCTATTGGTACTTCACACGGCGCTTACAAATTCAAAGGTGAAGCTAAATTAGACTTCGACAGATTAAAAGAAATCAAAGATGCTTTAGCTGAAGCTGGTTACCCAGATTACCCAATCGTTCTTCATGGTTCTTCATCAGTACCAAAAGAATTTGTAGAAAAATGTAATAAATTCGGCGGTAACTTACCAGACGCACAAGGTGTTCCAGAAGATATGTTAAACTACGCTTCTAAACACGGTGTAGCTAAAATCAACATCGATACAGACTTACGTTTAGCTATGACTTCAACTATCAGAGAATTCTTCATTGAACACCCTGAAAAATTCGACCCACGTGAATATATGGGACCTGGTAGAACAGCAGTTAAAGAAATGGTTATGCACAAAATGAGAGATGTATTAGGAACAGCTGGTCATGCTGATGACTAATTCATAACTCAGTAAGTTATAAACATTAAAAAAGGTTGAAGAGAGAAATCACTTCAACCTTTTTTTGTAAGATTATAATAAGTTGTTATTCTGAACTTGTTTCAGAATCGCGAGGTTTTTCTAGTGAAATAATGCGACCTTGAAATACTCTCGGATTATTTGGGCTGTCGTGGGAGTAACGTCCCACTCCAACTTACGGGCTTTTGCCCTACCGAAAATCCGCAATTCAGGGTGACATTGAAACAAAATAATTGTAAAATAAAATGATATTTTATGAGGTAATATGGCAAGTAGTATTTTATTTTTTATAGTAACAGTTGCTCTTTTTGGGTTAGTTCCTGGTCCTGATATTATTTTTGTTATAACTCAGGCGGTTACTAAAGGTAAAAAAGAAGCCCTGTATGTTTCTTTAGGACTTACAACTGGTTGTATGTTCCATGCAACTTTGGCATCTTTTGGTGTTGCGTTTATTTTTCAGCAATCAGCCCTAGCATTTAATGCCTTAAAAACTTTGGGTGTAATTTACTTGTTATATTTGGCTTACAAAACTTTTGTAAATGCAGATAAAGAGATTACGGCAACGGATAATAATAGGGCGAAATTGGGATATTTTAAGGGAATTTTAATGAATATTTTAAATCCTAAAGTTATCCTATTTTTCTTAGCATTTTTACCTCAATTTGTGCCATCAAATGTTAACCATATAAGCTTGTATATGTTTATGCTGGGTGTAATTTTTATGTTGGTAACTCTTGTTGTTTTCTGTACTGTTGCAATTCTGGCATCTCAATTGAATACTCATTTGATTTCAAACCCCAAAATGATGACAAAGGTGAATAAAGGCAGTGCTTTTGTTTTAGGCGGTTTGGCAATATTGCTAGCTTTGGCAAGACAAAACTAGATGAAAATTAGTAATAAGTGTCATCTTTACATTCATATTAAGATGATATCAAGATATTACTAGTTCAGGCATGTTTATAATATAATATATTCAATAGGTACATTAAAATAGGGGAATTATTTTGAAAACTTCCAAGCTGACATCATTTATCTTTGGTGCATTAATTTTAGGCGTAATTATCGGTTGGTTATTTCCATCATTTGCAGTTAAATTAGATCCTTTAGCGAAAATCTTTTTGAATATGATTAAAATGATTATTGCTCCATTGTTGTTTTCAACATTGGTTGTTGGTATTGCTGGACATGGTGATATCAAAAGTTTGGGTAAAATCGGTTTAAAAACTATAATTTATTTTGAAATTGTTACAACCATTGCCTTATTAATTGGTTTAGCAATGGGTAACTTGGTTCAACCTGGGGTTGGCGTAGGCGTTAATGCAAGTGCTCATGATATGCAAGCTGCTCAACACTTAGCTACAATCAATACAAATAATTCTTTGAGTGGAATGATTATTGGTATGTTTCCAACGTCTGTCGTTAAAGCAATGGCAGACGGTAACTTGCTTCAAATTGTAATCTTCTCTCTATTCTTTGCGGTTGCGATTTGTGCAGTTGGTAAAGCTGCTAAACCAGTTTTAGACGTCTTAAATTCAACTGCAAAAATAATGTTCAAATTTACCGAATATGTAATGTACTTTGCTCCCGTTGGTATTTTGGGCGCTGTAGCATCTGCTATCGGCTCAAACGGTATTGGAGTATTAAAAAGTTATGGTAAAGTAATTTTCTGCTTATATGCAGCTTTGGCAATATTTATTGGTCTAGTTTTACACGGTGTATGTTCAATCGTAAGAGTTCCATTTTGGAAATTAATGGGCGCATTAAAAGACCAAATTTTGTTGGCATTTACAACTTCAAGTTCAGAAGCAGCATTGCCAAAATCAATGGAAATTATGGAGAAATTCGGTGTTCCAAGAAACATTGTAGCGTTTGTAATGCCAACAGGATATTCGTTTAACCTAGACGGTTCAACTTTGGGTGTTGCTGTTGCTGTTTTATTTTCTACACAAATTGTAGGAATTAACTTGAATTTTGAACAACAATTAGTTATGATGTTAGCGTTGATGTTTGCTAGTAAAGGTATCGCAGGTGTACCAAGGGTATCATTAATCGTACTTGCAGGTACATTGACAACATTTAATTACCCAATCGTAGGTGTTGCAATTTTATTAGGTATTGACCACATTTTAGATATGGCACGTACCGTAACAAACTTGATTGGTAACTCAATTGCAACAGTTGTAATTGCTCGTTGGGAAGGTCAATTTGATGATGAAAAAATGCAAAAATATATTTCTAAAGAAAAACGTCGTAAAGAGTTATTAGCATACTTTAGCTCAAAAAGACAACAACAAAAAAATAATCAATTAGTAAATGAAGGATAGATTGGAAATGACAGAGAACGAAAAAAAAGAGTTTAAAGATACTCTTAATTTACCAAAAACTACGTTAGAAATGCGTGCAAACGCAACTAAAAAAGAACCTGAAACTCAAAAGTTCTGGGAAGAACATCAAATGTATAAAAAAATGACAGAGAACAGAGATAAAGCAAATAGCTTTATTCTTCACGATGGTCCTCCATACTTGAGTTCAGAAAAAATCCACGTTGGTACAGCGTTAAACAAAATTTTAAAAGATATTTTAATCAAATATAAATCACAAAGAGGTTATTATGCCCCTTATGTTCCAGGATATGACGGACACGGTTTACCTATTGAAAACAAAGTAGTAAAAAATATAGAAGGTGGACGTAACGCAGTTACTCCTGCTGAATTAAGACAAAAATGTCGTGAATATGCACACAAAAGTTTAAAAGGTCAAGAATCAGAATTTAAAAGACTTGGCGTTTTAGGTAATTGGGAACATCCTTATTTGACAATTGACGGCGAATACGAAGCTGAACAAGTTAGAGTATTTGGTGAAATGTATAAAAAAGGTTACATTGAAAAAGGTTTGAAACCAGTTTACTGGTGCGCATCTTGCGAAACAGCTCTTGCTGAGGCAGAAGTTGAATATGCAGATCACACATCAACTTCAATTTATGTAAGATTTAAGTTTGATGATGAAAGCGTTAATACTTTAAAATCAAAATTCGATTTCTTAAACACAGACAAAGATATGTATGCTGTAATTTGGACAACAACTCCTTGGACAATTCCGTCAAACTTAGCAATCAGCGTACATCCAAGATTTGAATACACATTCTTTGAATACAACAACGATATTTATTATGCAGCAACAGGCTTGTTAGCAAACTTCTTGAAAGACGTTGATTGGAAAGAAGAAGATATTAAAGTTTTAGGTACTTGTAAAGGTCAGGACTTAGAAAACTTGACTCCAATTCATCCATTGTATGACAGAAAATCACCAATTCTTTGTGGTGAACACGTTACATTAGATGCTGGTACAGGTTCAGTTCATACAGCACCTGGACATGGTTTAGAAGACTACGAAGTTTGTTGCAAATACAAAATAGGTGTTTACTCACCTCTTGA
>CALBKW010000141.1 GCA_937895785.1 uncultured Candidatus Melainabacteria bacterium
TCACGTTTAAACAAGAAAAATTCAACTTCTGGTCCAATATTCATTGTATATCCAAGTTTTTTAGCTTCTGCCATCATTCTTTTTAAGTTACAACGAGGGCAACCTTCAAATGGTGTTCCGTCAGCATTGTGAATATCGCAAATTAATCTTGCTGTATTTACGCCATCAAATTCTCTCCAAGGTAAAATTTTGAAAGTGTTTTTATCAGGGAAGAATAACATATCTGAAGTTTCAATACTTCTAAAACCTTTGATAGATGAACCATCTAACATCATTTCATTTTCTAAAGCTTTATCAATGTGTTCAGAAGGAATTGTTAAACTTTTAACTTGACCATTAATATCAACAAATTGAAGTTCAATGAATTTAACATTTTCTTCCTTAATAATTTTCTTAATATCAGCTTCAGTGATATCTTTTCCGTCTTGCGGAACATGTTTAAATTCTGTTGTCATAAATTCCAAATCTCCATAAATCTATTTGACAAGAAAAGTTTACCATAAATTTAAAGTGTCTTTATATAAACTTAATATATGAGAAAAATTTAAAAATCTCATACTTTAAAACGATTTATTTTTCATGAACCACTGCTAATATAACACTATACTCCTTAGAGACGACGATACACATATCCCTAATCAATAGCTATGCACGCAAGTACATGGCTTTTTTTTATGTCTAAGTATTCACTTTTTTTGAAATTTGTGCAATAATGAAAAGCATGAAGACAATTACAACAGAAGAATTAGTTAACTATAAAATATTACCGTTTAACTTATATTCAGAGTTTGGAGAAAAGCTTTTTGTATCAGGCGAAATCCTTACTCCTGGTAAGTTGCTTCAATTAAAGCACTTGAACGTTATCTACAGAGATGACGAAGAGCAATTAGATATTCTTCCTGAAGAGGAAATTCCTGAACCGATTGTTATTCCTCATGAAGAACGCGAAGAATATACAAAAGAAGATTTAAACAAAATATTTGATGATTTTTCAGAGCAATCAAAAACAAAAGATCGCGTCATTGAAAAATTTGACATGAATCCAAATCAAGTGTTAAAAAGTAACACCATTGTTGACGAAACAAGTATTTTAAACTACAAAGGTCCAATTAACAAAAAAGCAAAAATTGACCCTCAAAACCAAATTAAATTAAAAGCATTTTACCACGAAACAATTACAGGCTTGTATTCTCGCCCAATGCCTGAAACTGCAAACCTATTCTTTAACATTCGCGATAAATTGTTACAAGATATTATTTTCAGACAAGAAAAACTTGTATTTTCATCTCAAGTAAAACTTATTGGAGAATATGACAAATGTCATGCTCTTAACGTTGCTATTTTGTCTGGTTTAATTGCTAAAAAACTTGAAATGAAAGAAACTATGGTTTCTGATATTGTTTTAGCCGCATTATTACACGATATTGGCAAAACAAAACTAGACCCAAGACTTGTTAACAAACAAACTCTTTCAAACCAAGAGCAAAAAGCATTACAAGAACATACAAGAATTGGCTATAAGATTTTAAAAATTGACATGAGAATGCCTGAAAACATCGCATTAGTAGCATTAGAACATCATGAAAAAAATGACGGTTCTGGTTATCCAATGGGTAAATCAGGAGATTTAATTGCAAAGGAAAGCCAAGTAATTAGTATTTGCAACGCTTTCGATAATTTATCATTTAACCGGACACCTCATCTTGTGAAAAATAGTAAAGATGCAGTTAGAGCTTTACTAGAAATGGGAACAAAGAGTTTCATGCCAGAAGCATTGTATACATTCATTCACATGTTCAGCTACAATGATACAATGAATTTTGAAGACATGATTTTGTAATACTTAAATTACTTTAACATTTATTGTTTAAAAGCCATGTTTTTCGTACAATTATTCTATATTGATGAGGATATTGTATGAGAATTGAAGCAAAAAATTTAGTAAAAATATATGGCGATAGAAGCGTTGTTAATGATGTTTCTTTTGATGTAAATAAGGGTGAAGTTGTTTGTTTGCTAGGTCCTAACGGTGCTGGTAAAACTACAACTTTCTATATGGTAGTAGGACTTGTAAAACCAAATAAAGGTCAAGTTCTATTAGATGGAAAAGATATTTCTGCTTGGCCGATGAACTTGCGTTCAAAAGCAGGTATTGGTTACCTTCCACAAGAAGCATCTATTTTCAGAAAACTAACTGTTGATGATAATATCAAACTTGTTCTTGAAATGAATGATAAGTTAACAGTTAACGAAAAGAAAAGAAAGCTTGAAGAACTTTTAGACGAGTTTGGTGTAACAAGATTGCGTAGTGAGTCTGCAATTTCTCTTTCAGGTGGTGAAAGAAGAAGGGTAGAATTAGCTCGCGCGCTTGCGGCAAGTCCAGATTTCATCTTACTTGATGAACCATTTACAGGTATTGACCCTATCGCTATTGGTGAAATTAAAGATAACATTAGAAAATTGTCAGAAGATAAAGGTTTAGGGGTACTTATTACTGACCACAACCCTAAAGCAACTCTTTCTATTACTGATAGAGCGTACGTAATCTTTGACGGTAAGATTAAAATTCAAGGTAAGAGTACAGATGTTGCAGTTGACCCTGTTGCTAAAGAATTTTATTTAGGAAAGGACTTCCAATTATAATGCTAAAAAAAATTCTTGCATTCAGACCAACTATCTACGACAAATACATATTTAAACAAGTTTTATTCGCAACATTGGCAGCAATTCTATTATTCACAATTGTTTGGATTGCTCCTGAGATGTTGTTAAATACAATTAAAGATATCCTTGCTGGTAAGACAACACTTGTTAAAGGTGTTCTTTATCTTATTATGCAATTACCAATGATTTTTGGTAAAGCATTCCCTGTAGGCTTGTTACTTGGTACATTGTTTACCTTTGATAAGTTAAGCAAAGATAGTGAATTAACAATATTCAGAGCGATTGGTCTATCGTTTAGTAGAATTATCGCTCCAGTTGTTGTTTTAAGCCTTATCGTTACAGCGTTGTGTTTTGTTACTGGAGATATCTTAATCCCATATTCACAAAATAAGAACTTAGAAATCGAAGGTTATAACCCTGCAATTGAATACATGTACACAAAGAAAGATGAGAAAAACCAACCTTTATTAGCTGTAATCGTTTCTCGCTATCAAGGTGGTAATTTAGACAACGTTATTGTACTAGATTTTTCAAGAAAAGTTTATGACGATTTGCACGGCTTAACCCACATTTTAGTTGCTCAACACGGCAAAACTCACCCTGATTATTGGGAATTGAACGATGTGACTGAATATACTATTTCTAACGATGGCATATTTATTAAAATAGACCAAAAGGATAGATACGATATCTTACAAGGCAAAGATGCCGAAAGTGCGTTTATGTTAATGACTTACTCCGTAAAAAAAGAACGTCAAATAACAAATGCAAATCTTTGGAAATATGTGACATTACTTAAACACGAAAATCTAGATGAAGATTATCATTATATGTTAAACAAATATTATCAAAGATTTTTCCACCCATTTGTATGCGTATTATTGGCAATTATGGGTTGCTTGTTAGGATTTAGCAAACCTCGTGAACAACGTTTAATCGGATTTACAATTGCGATTGGTTGTATTTTCTTGTATTACATTACATTGCCATTCTTTGATTTGTTGGCAGAAAAGAATGTACTACCGCCATTGATTACAGCCGCAACACCTCCAGTTGCCTTTTTACTCGCAATTATAGCATTCTACAAATCAAAAGACCTATAAGGATAAAATATGAAAAAGATAGCAGTATTACTTTGTTTTTTATTGTTTGGCTCAAGCGTAATGGCTTCACCTGTATCAATAAAGGAAGATAACGGAATTTATCACATAACATTGAGTGGAAACGCAGTGAAAAAGCGTATTAAATTTATTGCAACAGACTCATTGCAGACAAACAAAGAAGTTCATGATATGACAAAATCTTTGTTAACTATAAATACAGGCTTTTTTGACCCTAAAAATGGTAAAACAATTTCATACATAATAAACGACGGTCAAATAGTTGCAGACCCTCTAATGAACGACAATTTAATGCTAAATCCGCTTTTAAGACTACACATGAAGAAAATTTTGAACCGTTCTGAATTTAGAATTGTTGAATGCAATAAGAAATTAAGATACGAAATCGTACCACACAATACGCCTGTAAACTTTATGTGTAGCGTAAAAACATCTGCTCAAGGTGGACCACAATTGTTGCCAGAACTTCGTTTAGAAGAAGAATTTTTTATTCTAAAAAATGAAGAAGGCAATATCATTAGACAATCAGCATCAGTGCTTGATAGAGTGCCTAGAACCATTGTTGGCATTAAAGATAACGAAATGCATATTTTGATTATCACCAATAAAAATCCTAAAAACATCTTTGAAGCAAGAGATTTATGCAAGAGCTACGGCTTTGAAAAGGCTATGGCATTCGACGGCGGAAGCTCAACATCACTTGATTACAAGAAAATACACGTAACTTCAATTGAATCAAACGATACTGGAAGAAGCTTGAAATCATTTATGATTGTAAAATAAAACAGCAATCTACAAGGTTATTAGAGCAGAATATTAGTTCTAGAAGGTTTACGGAGCCTGTCAGCACAGGAATCTAAACGGCGTCATTCAATATTTTCAACTATTTTAAGGTTTGTTGTCCGTATATTTACGTACGTAAAAACACGTACGTTTAAAACGGACGAATTTTGCTGTAAAAATTTGATATAATAGAGGAGGCGATAACTGCTGTTTTTAAGCAACACTTAGTTTATATTGTTGGAAAGACATTGCGATTCTGAATCAAGTTCAGAATGACATAGCGTTATACATTCAATTTTGATGTTGCCATGATAATAGAAAACTTTTCGCTATACAAATTCTACATTTACTGCGCAAAGTTCGTCGTTTGTATTTTTGTTTTTTACAACGATTTTTGCAAAGTTGTCATCTACTTGAGCTTCTGAAATTACAGTATTTCCAAATTTAATTTCTTTCTTAAACACCATATCAAGTGTTTTAATTTTATGAGTGTCTTTAAATTCTTTTGGTAAAGTCTCGAATGCCCAAACGATATAGTTTGCGTTGTTCACGTGTTGGTTTACGTCAATATCATCAAATCTAATTTTGAATTCTTCTGTATAATCAACTCTTTCAGGCTCGTGAACCTTTTTGAAGGACATATCGTCTTCGCGTTTTTCAACCTTTTCAAATTGAGTAAATACAGTTTGCGGAGCTAACATTGAGCGATCATTAACATTTACCAACGACCAATAGCTAAGAACTCTGCCAACAAGTTCTTTGTTTTCATTATAAAGTTCAAAATCACGATGGGCAAAAAGTCTATTGTAACCTCTAGCTTCAGTTTTAACGAACAAATCTTTTATATCAACGGGATAATTATTAAATTCCATGTGATACTTTAACAAAAACCACGCCAAATTACGCTCTACAACTTCATTATAACCAAAATGGCATTTATTAGCTGCGTTTGTAGCTACGTCTTGTAAAAAATTAAACAGTGCAGAGGGTTTTAGACTTTTCTTATAGTCCATTTCACTATATCTTACTTGATAGTCTTGAGTAAAATAGAATGGTGATTGCTCATTAATCATAATTATCTCCTTGTCATCTAGAGTTGAATACTAAATGTTTATTTAATAATTATATCACGAACCAATTATAATGACATATAATAGTCTTTTATTAATTTACAATCGTCTTCAATGTTTGGAGATTCACAAACGACAACGCCTTTTACATCAAATTTCTTCATCGCTTTTAATAAGTCTTTGTAATTCATATCAGAGTCATCCAACGGCAAGTGATTTTTTTCACCTTTAGCTGTGTATGCAATACCTGCTAAGTGTGCGTGAAAGTTATTAATTGCTTCATCACCCAAATTTGTTGCAATATTTTCTAAAATTCCGCAAAATTCGTCATAAGTGTTAAATGCTCCACCACTTCTTGCGTGAATATGTGAAAAATCAACACAAGGAAGCACCTGTTTAAACTCCTTTGATAATTTAATAATTTCGTCAATATCGCCCCATTGGGTAGCTTTACCTGTTGTTTCAGGTCTAATCCAAATGTTGTTATTATATTTTTCTAAAATTTCAATAATTTGTGCAGTTCTATCGGCAACTCGTTTGAACACAATATCTTTGTCATTCCCCAAATAAAATGCTGCGTGATAAGTTATACTATAACCACCAAAAGCATTTGCTACAGTTGCTGTATCAATAATTCTTGTAATGCTTGCATCTATTTTTTCTTGTTCTCTTGCGTTCAAATTAATAAAAAATGGACCGTGAGCTGTAAATGTGTATTTTTTAGATGCATCTTTAACGGTTTGTCGAGATTTGTCGCTCATTCTAACACCTTGCACAAATTCTACTTCAATACCGTCTAAATTCATCTCATCTAAAATTTCAAGAGCGTTCTCGTACCCTCTTTTTTTATCTGTTCTTAGTGGCATACCTGCTGTTAAGAATTTTAATTCGTCCATTATTTGAATACCTCACCAACTTTTGGCGCAAGAATCTTAATAAAATCTTGTGCATTACCTACAAAAA
Source organism: uncultured Candidatus Melainabacteria bacterium (assembly GCA_937895785.1). Classification (GTDB taxonomy): domain Bacteria; phylum Cyanobacteriota; class Vampirovibrionia; order Gastranaerophilales; family Gastranaerophilaceae; genus UBA6984. The sequence goes on from CALBKW010000141.1 coordinate 6,602, forward strand.
AGCTACCAAATTGAATTGCGGTTGGGCTTATAAATCCATTACCAGTAGCAATATAAAATTTGTCTTTGTCAATTTTTGCAATTTCACCAGGTCTATACTTTGAAGAATTACCTTTTACAACTTCAGACATAAAAATTTTAATCATGTTATCTCTAAAAGTTGTAGAAGCAATTAAGAAAGGATTTAAAGCCCTAATAAATCTATCAACCTCAATTGCTGATTTTGTATAATCAATAAATAAGTCATTATCTTTTATGCTTTTACCAACAACAAATTCGCCCTCCGGTTGCTTACGTCTTGGCAAATCACCTTTTTCAAATTGAGCCAATACAGCTACAAGCATTTGCATACCTAAAAAGTTCAATCGATTAAACAAAGTACCCATAGTTTCCAATGGTGCAATTTGAACAGCTTTTTGAGCAATAATATCGCCAGTATCAAATCCCTCATCCATAAAATGAAGAGTTACGCCTGTTTCTTTTTCACCATTTATAATTACTGTAGAATAAGGGTTTCCACCTCTATATTTTGGAAGTAGTGAAGGATGAATATTAATAAAACCTGCCTTTGTCGCTTCTAAAAGTTCTTTCGGAATTTTATAATTAAACGATGAAACAACCGCTACATCAGCATTTAAAGATTTTATATAATCAATAAATAATGGAGCTTTCAAATCATCCCACTCTATAAAATTCATATTTCTCGACAATGCAAACCTTTTGAATGCATCATAAGTTCCATGAGTTTTTTTAGGACCTAAAACTCCAACAATATTAACGCCAGCTTGAAGTAATCCATCAAGGCAAACATATGCCATATCTGGAATACCTACAAATAAAACTCTTTTTGTAAATTGTTGTTGATTAGTAGTAAACATAATTTTTAGCCCAATAATAACCTGCTGCTGCAACTAAAACGCATAAGAACACGCTCAAAATTGTATAATAAATTGCAATAAAATAATCGCCACGCTTTATAATATCAAAAACTTCAAATGCGAACGTACTAAAGGTTGTAAAACCTCCGCACAAACCTATTGTCATAGCACACTTAACATTTTCTGGAATATCAGTTGCGCCATCAAAATAAGCAACCAACAACCCTAACACAAAAGAACCTATTAAATTTACTGTCAATGTAGCTAGAGGTAAGTTGAAATTGAAGCATCTTAAATAAGCTAGACTTGTTAAAAAACGTAAAACAGCTCCTATTCCACCACCGATAAATACTGCTATTGTATTTAAAAACATAAATAATTACCTTTTCAATTTGTACTAAAAAAGGGCGTTATAAAAGCGCCCTTTTAATTTCACTCACTAAACCAAAGCTTCATATTTTTCAGCTTGAGTTTTCAATGCTTCTGCTTTGTCTGTTTCTTCCCATGGAACTTCAATATCAGTTCTGCCCATGTGTCCATAAGCAGCAAGTTTTTGATAGAATTTACCACCATTTTTTGCTGGTAAATTTCTTAAATCAAATTTGTTAATAATGCCTACAGGTCTTAAATCAAAGTTTTTATTTACCAATTCTGATAAATCTTCATCTGCAATTTTACCTGTTCCAAAGGTATCAACTAACACAGAAATAGGTTCAGCAACACCAATTGCATAAGCTAATTCAATTTCACATTTTTCTGCTAATCCAGCTTTTACAATATTTTTAGCAACATATCTAGCTGCATAAGCTGCAGAACGGTCAACTTTTGTTGGATCTTTTCCTGAGAAAGCTCCGCCACCATGTCTTGAATAACCACCATAAGTATCTACGATAATTTTTCTACCTGTAACACCAGCATCACCTTGAGGACCACCAATTACGAAACGTCCAGAAGGATTTACTAAAATAACTGTGTTTTCATCAGGTTTAATTTTTTCATTTTTAAACACGAAATCAATTACGTGTTGTTTAATATCATTTTTGATAATTTCTTGAACTTTTATGTTATCACTAATTGTACCAATTACAGGGTCATGTTGAGTTGAAATTAAAACAGTGTGGATTCTTGCAGGTTTGCCGTCTTTATATTCAACAGTAACTTGAGATTTTCCATCAGGTCTTAAATAATCAACAATACCTTTTTTTCTAACTCTTGATAATCTATAAGATAATTTATGAGCCAAACTAATTGGTAAAGGCATCAATTCAGGTGTTTCGTTACAAGCGTAACCAAACATAATACCTTGGTCACCTGCACCAATTTCTTCCGTTTCACTTGCAGAAGTATCTGCATTGTCGTTTCTTGATTCTAAAGCCTTGTTTACACCACCAGCAATATCTGTTGATTGTTCATCAATACTTGTTAAAACAGCGCAAGTTTTATAATCAAACCCACCACCATTTTCGCCAACATAGCCAATATTCTTGATTGTTTGTCTAACTACAGATGGGATATCTACATAACAATCAGATGTAATTTCCCCACAAACTAAAGCCATACCAGTTGTAACTGTTGTTTCTGCAGCTACTCTTGATTTGTTGTCCTTAGTTAAAAACTCATCTAAAATTGCGTCTGAAATTTGATCGCATACTTTGTCTGGGTGTCCTTCTGTTACAGATTCAGAAGTAAATAAATAATTTTTAAATGCCATAGCATTCCTCCTTAATTTATATCTGCGCCGGTAAGTTTTTTAATTCCGACCCGGCATACTTACTTTTATTATCGTAAATCAAATAACATTTAAAAGCAAATTATTACGCATTATTTCGTTTGTAAATATTTTATTAAGAAGTGATTGTTTTTCTATAAATAGATTATAATAAGAGTATGGAAAAATTCGTTCAACTTGATAAAACTAAACTTAATCACATTCCAATTAGCGAATTTGCCGATTTTATCCACCAAGACTACGAAGGCTCTAAGACAGAGTATCTCGTTAAACACATTGAAAAGTGGATTTTAGATAATTACGACAAAACAATCCACGCAAATGATTTAATGCCAACAAAGAAACTTATGTCAGATTTACTTGATATCAGCACTGGAACAATTCAAAATATATACCGAACACTTGAGGATAAAGGACTTTTATACTCAAAACAATGCATTGGCACAATGATTGCGGATATTCATAATAAGAATGTAAAACTTAGAAAATCTGTTTCTAAAAAAGATTTTGCAATTGAATTAATAAAAACCTTCATTCAAAAAAATAAACTAAAAGCTGGGCAACAATTACCTTCTGCCCGTGCAATTTCTCAATACATCGGCATTCCAACCAATACTACAAGAATGGCAATGGAAAGTCTTATTATCCAAGGAATTATTGAAAAAACTGATAACAAAGACCAAAATTGGATTTTAAAATCAAACAAGTTTGAGCTTAAACAAAATAGTTCAAAATCGTTGATTACAAACATCGTTGCTGATATAAAAAAATACATTTCTAACAATATGCGAATTGGTGACAAAATGCCAACTCATGCACAATTAGCCAAAAACTTGAAGGTTAGTGTAAAAACAATTCACGATAGTCTTGAAATTTTAATTGGAGAAGGAATATTACTTCCAAAACGAGGACGTTACGGCACTTGCGTTGTAAAAATGCCTGACGATTCAAAATTGCAACCTCAAATTGAAACTTCAATTTTTGCAAAATCTCAAATTACTGCAAGGTATCACTATGAAAGAATCCAAGATTCAATAAAAAATATGATTATTGAAAAATATTCGCTTCATTCAAAACTTCCTTCAATTATGGAAATGGCAAACCTTATGGACGTAAGCCCAAACACAATTAGAAAAGCGTTTGCAAACCTTGCAGAGGAAGGGTATTTAACATTTACAAGAGGTCGTTATGGCGGAACTTTCGTTAAAGCAATGCCAAAATCACCTTCAAATCAACCATTTGAGTGGGTTGCCGTTAACCCTAAATATGCAACATACTCTGATAACTAATTATTTTGCGTATATTTTTCAAACAAATCTGGACGGCGTTCTTTTGTGCGTTCTAACATTTTTTGATGCCTAAATTGATTGATTTCTTTATGATTACCGTTCAATAAAACTTCAGGAACTTGCAAACCTCTGTATTCTCTAGGTTTTGTGTATTGTGGATATTCAAGCAATCCTTCTTCAAAACTGTCACAATCAGCAGATTCTATTTTGCCCAAAACACCTTCTAATTTACGGCTAACACAGTCGATTAAGCAAAGCGCTGGCAATTCACCACCAGTCAAAACAAAGTCGCCAATTGAGATTTCGCGAGGCTGTATAATTTCTCTAATTCGTTCATCAAAACCCTCGTAATGACCGCAAAGAATTACAACTTGCTCAAAACTAGCCAGTTCCTTTGCAACATTGTTATCAAAAGGTTGACCTTGAGGGGTCATCATTATTGTACAAGATTTTTTTAACTTTTTAACACTTTCGTAAGCATCAACATAAGGTTGAGCCATCAAAACCATTCCTGCACCACCACCATAAGGCGTATCATCTACTTTTTTATGTCTATCTAATGTAAAATCCCGTGGATTTATTGCTTTTACAGAAATAATATTTGCCGAGGTTGCACGTTTTAGAATACTGCAATTACAGTAAGAGTCTATCATTTCAGGAAACAGGGTTAATACATCAAATTGCATTACTCAATTAACCCCTGAATTTCATTGATATAAATCTTTTTGTTATCTAAATCGACTTCTGGCACTAATTCGTCAACAAAAGGAACTAACGAAATTTTCTTTGATAAACCTCTAACTGATAACAAATCGTTTGCGCCATTGTTTGAAACACCAACAACAACACCGACTTTTTTGTCTTTTGAATAAACATCTAGACCAACAAGGTCGTCAATTAAGTATTCACCTTCGTCAAGAGCTTCTTCAAAATCCTCTTGAGGAACATAAAGCAAGCAATTTTTATAAACTAAAATATCATTTATTGAGTTTATTCCTTCAAATTTCAAAATTGCAAACTTGTTATTAAATTTGATAGATTTAACTTTAACCTTTTTGTACTCGTTTTCAAAATAAATATAAACATGCGAAAGAGTTTTCAAAAAATCGGCCTGATTTTTTGAATATCCAACCTTTGCTTCACCTTGAACTCCGTGAAAGTTTAATATTTTACCTATTGAAATATACTTACTATTCTGCATCTTCAACTTTTTTAGGTTTTCTACCACGAGTTTTCTTTTCTGGTTTTTCTTCTGTAGCTTCGACTTCTTCTGAAACCTCTTCTACTTCTGCTGATTTTTTAGTTCTTGTAGATTTTTTAGGTTTTTCTTCAGCCTCTGCAGTTTCATCATCAGCCTTAGCTTTTTTTGCTCTAGTTTTTTTAGGCTTTTCTTCTGTAGTTTCAGCTTCTTTCTTTTGGTTCTTAAATTCTTCAGGAGCATCTTCTCTATCTGGATTCCATCTATCTAATCCCATTTGCGCTCTGATTAAGCCGATGCCTACGTGAACACGCCATTCATCCATTTTCAATTGTACTGCAATAATTTTATGGCAACCAATTGGAGGTAATGGCAATAATGGTTCATAAAGACTTCTGATAGCCATTAATTGATCTGGTGAAATAGCCAATTTACGTTTAGGGAATGGCAATTTAGGCAACATCATTTTTTGACGTACCAAATTTATACCAAAGAATACTTTTCTTGGTTCCAAACCGATTTTTTCACCGATTACTTCATGAGCATCTGGATTTGGTAAAGGCAACATTGCTTTGTACAATGCTTCAATTTGTTCCAATTGCTCCTTGTTAATTAAAAGTTGTTTTTGTGGTTTTTGCGGTCTGCCGCCGCCCATTGGTCTACGTTGTTGGAAACCTCCACCTTGTGGTCGTCTTTGTTGAAAACCGCCTTGTTGAGGTCTGCGTTGTTGATATCCGCCTTGGTTTCTTTGTTGATAACCACCTTGATTACGGTCATATCCGCCTCTTTGTTGGTATCCACCTTGGTTTCTGTCATATCCACCACGTTGTTGGTAACCACCTCTTTGCTGATATCCGCCACGTTGTTGATATCCACCTTGGTTTCTATCGTAATTATTTCTTTGAGGTCTGTCATATCCACCTGCTGAGTAACCGCCAGCAGAGTATCCTCCAGCCGAATAGCCTCCCGCAGAATAACCACCAGCAGAGTATCCGCCTGCTGAATATGAACCGTTTTCTGAGTTATAATTTTGTTGTTCTTGGCTATTTTGATTATCTTGTTGCTCTTGGTGTTGATGTTCTTGTTGTTGACCTGAATCACCACCAGATGGCATCATACTTTTATCAGGATACAAACAATTCGGACAAATAACCCTTTTCGGATTTTTTGTTTCAAATTCTACTCCACACTTAATACATTTGTTTACATACATAAGACATGCCTCTTTTTATTGGGTTTCTTTTCTGCTTTAATTCCTTTAATTCCTAATCCTAACAATAATAACGGACTAATTTAGAATATAACTACTTTCAAAATTTCTAATATCTTTACATGTATTATAGCAAAAAAAAATTATTTTTCTAGCATGAAAGTTACAGGACCATCATTAATTAGTGATATTTCCATCATAGCACCGAATTTTCCAGTACCCACGCTAATATCCAGCCTCTTAACTAACGTAACAAATTCTTCATATAATTTATTTGCAAGGTCTGGTCTTTCAGATTTATCAAAACTTGGACGAGTTCCTTTTTTACAATTTCCGCATAACGTAAACTGAGATACAATCAGCATTTCACCATTTATATCCTTCAATGACTTATTCATTTTACCGTTTTCATCCTCAAAAATACGCAAATTAACAACTTTTTGTGCAACCCATTCAATTTGTTCTTTTGTATCACCTTTTTCAATACCAACTAGCGCCAAAATACCTTTACCTATTGACGAATAAAGCTTGTTGTCTATTGTGCAAGATGCATTTTTAACTCTTTGTATTAAGCATTTCATTTATAAATTCAACCTTTTTATCTAAAATATCTGTAATAAATTTTATATCTTTGGAAATAGAAGTAAAATATTGTTTTAAATTTCCAAATAACAACTCAATTGATTTTGCATCTGTAATTTGATATTTTTGCAAATTATATGAAATTGTATAGCTTGCAGATTTATGAATAAATTTATATATTAATGACTTTTTAGAATAACTTTTTGACATATCTACATACAATATCATAAGTTGTTTAAAATAAGCTCCAGCACGAGAATTAATCGTTTCATTATTGATTGAATATTCACGTTCATAACTTCCAATTAAATTATTCGCTTTATTCATCAATTTTTGAATTTCTATTAAAGTTGTAACTTCATTTTCAATTGATGATTTAATTTCACGTAAATCATAATCGCAAGTTTCATTCAATGTAACTTTTTCAAGAGGTTTAGAATTGTTTAACAATTCTTCTAAAGGCACGTCTTCAAAACCTTTAATCTTTGCACCTTCCAATGAAGTGTTAAACAAATTCAAATCATTTCCGTAATCTTGTGCAAATTCTTCAAATTGAGAGATAAACGAACCATAATCTGCGGTTGTTGGTAATTTGTTGCCCTTTATACCGTCGACGTAATACAATTTTGCATTAAGATTTTCTATATAGCGATTTAATGCCTTATTTTTTTCTTCTTCAGTTGCAGAAGAATTTGCAAACAAAGCGTGTTTTAGGCGATTTTCTTCACCTTTAGCAATCGTAACTTCAACTTTTCCAGTTTGTGGATTTTCTTTATAAACAAGTCCTCTATTTGTACCTGCTGAGTAACATTTTCCATCAGTAAATGCCAAATCTTGCCCTATTAAAATTATGTTTTTGCAACCTAAAAACATTGCCGAGTACAATGCAGTATAAGAAACTGTACCACTTGAAATATATGGATTTGTATCTATTTTGGCAAAATCTGCCCATACTAGATTTGCAACAGAAGTACACGACGGATAGGAAATTCTACCTTTAAATTTCATTTTATGCATTGACGTATGAGTGTATGGCTCTAAAATTAAATATGAATTTGAAATATCAACTCCTTCTAATTGAGTTGAAGAGTCAAATTGTTCAATACATACAACAAAATCTGGTGTAATACCGTTTTTAAACAATGTCCTCGCTGCTTGCGAAACAGCTATTATTAAAACATTGTCCTTATATTTCTTTAGAGTTTCAACATTTTTGTCTAAACTTGGACCTGCCGAAACAACAACCGCAGTTTTATCTTTGTAAATATCCTTAAAATCCAAGAGCTGAGGTTCGTCTATCAAATACGAAATATTTTCGCATACTAATTTTACTGCTGGACGCAATTTGGTTTTGAAATAGTTTTCATTCAATATTGAACGCCCCATCAAGGCTTGCATTTCATTTGCAAAAAAGTTTAACTCATTTTTAAACAATTTTGCATAAGACGGAAGAAATGAAATGACTGTTTCAGAATTTGAAATTCTCAAACCAGCATAAGCGTTTTTAAATTTTTCAAAATCATACACATTGTTCTTTGAAAGTTCGTGTGATAAATCTGCAACTTCCAAGGTACTCGCTAAAATTTCTAAACTTGGTTCATACACCAAAACAATTCCCTTAGATTTTAGAGCAAACTGTTGAAACAAATATCCAATACCAAAACCAAACACTAAATGCATCATCAAAGGCGAGTTAGTGACTTTTGAAAATATATTTTTAGCCTCGATTTCTGCACCAATTAAATCGTGCAGTGGAACACCGTTGTAATTTAGATTTGCTTCTTGAAGTGCTGTATTAGAAAATTGAATATCCTGAGTAAGATATTCCAATTTCATAAGTTTATCACACAACTCTTGATTATATCTTGAAATTTGTTTTAAATTAGCATCTAGTATTGGGTTATTTTTCAACTACTTTTCCTCTAAGTTGACCACAAGCGGCATCAATATCCGCCCCTCTTTCAAGTCTTATTGTAACCTTTTTGCCAGAATGTTCAAGAATGTATTTAAACTTCATAATTTCGTTGTTAGAAGGCTTTTTATAATCGTTTTCTACAACTGGATTATATGGAATAAGGTTGATATTGCATTTTACATCTTTAAGCAACTCAACCAACTTTTTAGCACATTCCAAAGTATCTGTTAAATCCTTAATTAACAAGTATTCAATTGTAATACGACGACCTGCAATTTCAAAGTATTTATTTAATGCTTTTTTAACGTCCTCTATCGGATATTTTTTGTTAATAGGCATAATTTTGTTTCTAATTTCATTAGTAGGCGCGTGAAGTGACCATGCAAGTGTTGATTGATTATTAGCCTTTGCAAAATCTGCAATTTTTGTTGCGATACCACTTGTAGAAACCGTTATTCTTCTTGCGCCAATTTGGAAGGAAGTATTTAAAAGTTCAATTGCTTTATTTACGTTTTCTAGGTTCAACAGAGGCTCACCTTGCCCCATAAACACTACATTTGTAACCTTCAAACCTGTATCCCTTTGAATTGTCAAAACTTGTTCTACAATTTCTTTATATGTTAAGTTTCTGATAAAACCGCGTTTACCAGTTGCGCAGAAAGAACAATTTACGGCACAACCAACTTGAGAACTTACACAAGCTGTCAAATTCGCACGGTTGTCAAAGCGCATTAAAACAGTTTCTACGCATTCTCCATCAGGATATTCTACCAAATATTTGATTGTTCCATCTGAACTTACTTGCTTTTTCTTAATTTTAGTTTCAGTTACTGTCGCAATATCTTCTAATTGTTCTCTGAATTTTAATGATAAATCTGTCATTTGAGAAATATCTGCAACAGATTTTACATAAATCCAATTGTGAATTTGTTTTGCTCTAAATTTTGAAGCTTTTAATTCATCTGTAAGTTTTTCTATTTCGTCAAGTCTTAGACCTGCAAGAACTGTTTTTTCCATTTTCTACACCAATAATTGTAATAATCTTTCTGTATCTTTATCTCCACGACCTGAGATATTTACAACAACTAAATCGTCTTTTGAAGTTGTTGGCATTAATTTTTCTAAGTAAGCAACTGCGTGAGAACTTTCAATTGCTGGAATTATACCCTCTAATTTTGAAAGTCTTGCAAACGCTTGAACGGCCTCATCATCTGTTATAGGTTCATATTTTACTCTGCCTGATTCAAATAAATAACAATGTTCTGGTCCGCATCCTGGATAATCTAATCCTGCAGAAATAGAATAAGATTCTTTTACATTGTCATTTTCGTCAACCAAAACATATTGTTTAAATCCATTAAATAATTTAATTTTACCTGTATTCAAGCTTGCTGCTGTTTTTTTTGAGTCTACACCTTCGCCAGCAGCCTCTAAACCAATTAAATTTACATCTTTGTCATCTAAAAAAGCGTAGAATGTGCCAATCGCGTTACTTCCACCACCAATACAAGCTAAAACATAATTTGGTAATCTATTTTCTTTTTGCAAAATTTGTTCTTTGATTTCTGAGCCAATAATTGATTGGAAAAATCTAACCATTTTGGGGTATGGGTGAGGTCCAACAGCAGAACCTAGCACATAGAAAACATCTCTGTGACGTTCCCAATAGTTACTTGCAGCCTCACAAGCATCAGCTAAAGTTTTTGAACCAGTATCTACGCTGTGAATCTTAGCGCCTAAAAGTTTCATACGTTCAACATTCAAGTGTTGACGATTGATATCTATTTCGCCCATAAATATTTCACATTCTAAACCTAAAAGTGCAGCTACAGTTGCCGTTGCGACACCGTGTTGTCCTGCGCCAGTTTCAGCAATAATTCTTTTTGCACCCATTCTTTTGGCTAAAAGAGCTTGTCCTAAAACGTTATTAATTTTATGCGCACCTGTGTGGTTTAAGTCTTCACGTTTTAAATAAATTTTGCATTTTCCGTAATGTTCAGTTAACCTTTTTGCAAAATACAAAGGTGTTGGACGACCTGAATAATCAACCATTAATTCGTATAGTTCTTTAATAAAACTTTCATCATTGATAGCTTTTTCAAATTCATCATTCAATCTAGTCAAAATTGGTTTAAAGTCTTCACCTACATAAGCGCCACCAAATTGTCCAAAGTATCCATTTTTGTCTGGCATATTATATTTTGGTAATGATTTTACAAACATCTATTTATTCTCCTTTTGATATTCTTTTAAAAAGTGCTGTCTAATTTCTGACATTGCTCTGATTGTCAAAACAATTGTTTGTATATTTTCATGCCAGCCGATAAACGCGCAAGTTGGATGAAGCATTTGAATTGGATTATCTGGGTAATCTCTACAAATTCTTGGTCTATTTTCATAGCAAGAACATTTGTTATCTTCCGTAACTTTATCGCAATGATAGTAATAAACTTTTTCACCTGATTCTTTAATTAAATCGACATATAGTTTAAATTGTTTTTTTGCATCTTCTTCGTGTTCATAAGGTTTGAAGGTCGCAATAAATTCTTTTGCATATTTATCGCCTCTTGAAGCTTTGTCGAGCAACTCAACTGGTGAAAATTCACTGATTGCCAATCTGCAACAGGCACCACACATTGCACAATGAAAATTCTTTTTGCGTTCTAAAATCAAATTTCTTTGGAATTGAATATGTTTTTCTACTTCTACTTCCAAATAATTTTTAACTTCTTCAGGTTTCAAAGAATTTATTTCACCTTGTATTGCATTTAAAACAGATACAAAAATTTCCCTATATCTTTTGACCAATTGTTCGTAATGTTCTTTTAAATTTTCCATAGTCTAATCGTAACACAAATTAGCGAACTTACCAATGTAAATTTTAGCATTTCTAAACAATACTTACCTTTAATGAAAGGAGAAAATTTATGACTGAAAAATTACAACTTTATAGATGTAATATCTGCAACAACTTGGTTGAAGTTCTTATTGAAGGTAAAGGTGAACTTATTTGTTGTGGACAACCTATGGAACTTATAACTGAACACGAAAGCGATGTTAAAGAACTTAATGACAAACATGTTCCAGTTATTGAAAAAACGATTGAAGGGGTTAATGTACGAGTTGGAGCTGTTAAACACCCAATGACTGATGAACATCACATCATCTTTATTCAAGCTATTTCTAAAGATAAAAAATACATTAAAACAAAATATTTAGAGGCAAACAAAGATGAGGCTGAACTTAATTTAAAATGCAATTGCTCTGATATCTGGGCAAGAGCTTTATGTAATATTCACGGACTATTTAAAGGAGAATACAATGCTTAGTGAAAAAATTAACAAAGAACTTAATGCACAAATTAACAGGGAATTTTATTCTGGCTATCTATATCTTTCTATGGCAAATTATTTCCACGAAAATAATCTACACGGTTTTGAACATTGGTGTAAAAAACAAGCTCACGAAGAAGTTGATCACGGTATGGCGATTTTAGAATTTATGAACAGATTAAACTCTAAAATTCAACTTCTTGAAATTAACGAACCTGAAACTAATTTTACATCTCCAATCGACACAATTAAAGATATGCTTAACCACGAAAAATACATTACTGGGGCGCTTCATACCATTGCAGTTATTGCAAAAGAAGAAAATGCATTTACAACTTTAAACTTCTTAGAAAAAATGTTAGAAGAACAAATCGAAGAAGAAGAAACAGCTTATGACATTTATGAAAAATTGAGAATGTTCAACGAATGCAAAAGCGCTTTATATAACCTTGATAAAGAACTTCATGCAAGAGTTTAATATTTTTTCGCAAACAAAAAGGCTCTATCACTAGAGCCTTTTGTTTTATTTTTTTAATTTATTATGCTTTTTTGAAAAGTCCTTTGCTTAATAAGAATGCACCTACGGCAACGGCACCACCTAATAAGCCACCAACGATATTACCTGCGATTTTTGCACCTTTTGATTTTTTAGTTTGTGTTGTACCTTCGATATTTGCAATGTTTTCGTCTGCTGTTGTATTGCTTGCAAAACCGAATGATAATACTTGTTTCAAACCTGACATAAATGAGCTTGATGAGTTGCTTCTGATATCATCAGAAAGATATGAACCTGTTTGTTGCGCATATAATCTTTCTGCATAAGCCTTGATTTGAGCTTGTCTGTCTTCTGCACTTGTACCTGCAGGAATTTGAGAGCCATAAGCACTTTCAACGGCTGCTAATAATTTGTTATATTCAGCTTTTACGTTGTCTTGATTGTCAGCTTTAATTTGACTGCTCAAAATTTGAACTTGTCTTTGAATGTTTTGATTTTGAGATGCCATTCTAAATTGGGCATTGTTTTGGTTTTGATACATTTGAACTTGTCTATCAATACCAAAATTATCCCATTGTTGCATACTTTGCATTTGAGCTTGTTGATATTGTGGATTTAACATTCCACCAAAAGTACCAAGACCAGTGTAACCCATTCCCATTCCTGCATAACCAGTTAGAGAAGGAAGAGTACCTGCTACTGATGGAATACCCATTGCTGTATTTGCACTCAACACAGGAGCATTCATTAAATTGTCTAAATCCAAATTAGACATTCCCATCGGATACATTGTGTTGAAATTAACTGTCATTTTTTAACCTCGTATTGTTTTTTGTGAAACCAATTAACCAAATTGTTCTTACATTCATGTAAAGTATTTCAAAATTCAATAATTGCCATGTTTTCAGGCGTTTATTAAGTTTTGTTAACAAACCCATAAAAAGTAGGGCTTTTTTTAAACCCTACTTTTAAGTTATATCTTTATTTTAGACAATTATATTATTTTTTAAAAATTGCTTTACTTAATAAGAATGTTCCGATTGCAACTGCACCACCTAATAAACCACCAACAATGTTACCTGCGATTTTAGCACCTTTTGATTTCTTAGTTTGTGCTGTACCTTCGATGTTTGCAATGTTTTCGTCTGCTGTTGTATTATTGCCAAGACCGAAAGTTAAAACTTGTTTTAAGCCTGACATAAATGAGCTTGATGAGTTGCTTCTGATATCATCAGAAAGATATGAACCTGTTTGTTGCGCATATAATCTTTCTGCATAAGCCTTGATTTGAGCTTGTCTGTCTTCTGCACTTGTGCCTTCTGGAATTTGAGAGCCATAAGCTGTTTCTACTGCAGCTAACAATCTGTTGTATTCAGCTTTTACGTTATCTTGATTATCAGCTTTAATTTGGCTGTTTAAAATTTGTACTTGTCTTTGAATGTTATCGTTTTGAGATGCCATTCTGAATTGAGCATTGTTTTGGTTTTGGTACATTTGAACTTGTCTATCAATACCAAAGTTATCCCATTGTTGCATATTTTGCATTTGAGCTTGTTGGTATTGAGGATTTACGATTCCAAAAGTTCCTAAGCCGTATCCAGCGTAACCAGTGTTTACGTTCATTAAAGGCATATCCATTAAATTAAGATTATTGTATGGATTTACCATTCCGAAATTAACTGTCATAACCTTTGAAACCTCCAATAACTTGCGTTATTATAAAAACCTTAAACCTTACACTTATATAAAGTATTTTGAAACGCAATAATTGACATGATTTCAGCCATTTATTAAGTTTTGTTAATACAAATAAAAAGAACCCTCGTTCAAATCGCCACAAACGAGGGAATTAATCAGTAAAAGAGACATCAATAATACTATTACACATGTTTTTATTTGTTTCCAATGATAGACGGAATTGTTTATTTAATTTATAATTTTGTTATGAAAAAGTTATTTATATTAGTGGCAATTATATTTATTGGAACTGCGTCATTTGCAGAGGAAATGACGAAATCTCAGCAAGCTGTGGCACTTTACAACGATAACAACATCGTTAACGCGGCAAAGGTATTAATGAGCATTCCAGAAGCTGACAAAACCGCCCAAGATTGGCTTTTAATGGGCAATATATTGCAAGACGAAAATAAAATGTCTGAGGCTGTGTTTATGTTTAAGCGTGCCATTTTAGTTGATAAAAACTTTTATAAACCATATTACAACTTGGCAAACATCTACCTTGATGAGGAACGAGTAATTATGGCGCTTGATAATTACAAAATTGCGGTAAAATTAAAACCTGATTTTGTTTATGGATATTACAATATGGGTTGTGCTTATTTAAGATTAGGCGAATATAAAAAAGCTAGAAAATATTTTGTAAAAGCAATTTCAGTTGCTAGTGAAACCCCTGATAAACCAGAGATTAGTCCTGATTTTTATTACAATTTAGCATTTTGCTACAACAAATTAAACAACCCCAAGAAAGCAAAAGAAGCCTTAGCAATTTATGACAAATTAATTGAAAATAAGTAATTCGTAAATAAAATTTACTTGCTCTAAGCCAATTAAGATATATTATATAAGTATGGGTAAATTGTTAAGCTTAATAATGAAAATATTTTTTATTGTTCTTGCAATATTCCTCATTTACTGCGCAACAATCGGCAGAGAATTTGGCATGAAGCAAGTACACAAAATTATGGGCATGTATTATGTGCATGTCGGTGATGAAGCTTATCAAAACAATAATATGCAAGAAGCTGTTGATGCATACCAAAATGGCTTGAAATTATTTCCTGAACACTATGAAGCATGGTTAAACTTGGGAAACATTTATGTTGCTTATGAAGACTATTATTCTGCAGCACAAGCCTATCAAAATGCTATTCTAGCAAAAGAAAACTATACTCTTGCAAGAATGAATTTGGGTATAATTACTGCCGAAAAATTGGGAGATTTTGATTCTGCAATTGCTGAATATCAATCGATTATTGATTCAAAGCACTTCTTGCTTTCTATACCTTTTGTTTTTGACAACAAGAAAAGTGAAAAGGATAACAAAGCCATCGCTTATTACAACATGGGCAGAGCTTATTCACAAAAAGCATTCTATACACCACAAAACAAAAAGAAAGAGAAAAAAGAACTTTTAGGACAAGCCGCGGTTGCATACGAAAAGGCTTATGAAATAACTAAAAATGATTATGATATCAACTATAACCTTGCCTTAACATATCACCTATTAGGCGATTACAGAAAGGCTGGACAGTATTATTGTAGAGCTATAGAAGCATCACCAATGCACTATGAAGCACACTATAACTTAGGTTTAATGTTAAAACACTTGAACCAA
>CALBKW010000142.1 GCA_937895785.1 uncultured Candidatus Melainabacteria bacterium
CTGTAAGTAAAATCGTTTGTGAAATAGGTGTCATAGGTCCGCCACCAATACCTTGAATAAATCTACCTAAAACCATAATGTTTAATGACGGAGCAAAAGTACAGATTAAAGCACCCAGTGTAAACACGCCAATACAAATTTTTGCGAATAATTTTCTGCCAAAAATATTTTCTAACCAACCTGAAAGCATAATCAAACAAGCATTTGCAACCATATATGAAGTTACAATCCATTTTGCCTCATCTGCAGTTGCAGCAAAATATCCTGAAATATGAGGCAAAGCAACATTTGTTGCAGTTGTCGCCAATGCTGCAAACGAAGTTGGTAAAAGGATTGATACTGCGATTAACCAAATTGGAACTTTTTGTTTAACGCTTGTTGTTTCCATTTTCTATGCCCTATTTTACCTTTACAGTAGGTACAACGCTCATTCCTGGAATTACGTTATAATTTGAAATATCTTCCTTGAATATGATTTTTACAGGTATTCTTTGTACAATTTTTACGTAACTGCCAACCGCGTTTTCAGGTGGAAACAAACTAGCTTTAGCACCTGATGCCATTTGCAAACTATCAACTTCACCTTTGAATTTTTTACTTCCGTAAGCGTCAATTTTAATGGTAACAGGTTGACCTTTTTTCATATTTGCAACTTGAGTTTCTTTGAAGTTTGCAACTACCCAAACATCATCTTTTGCGATTGCAAAAAGAGGTTGAGCCACTTGGACATAGTTACCTTGTTCTACTGTTCTATGTGTAATTTTGCCGTCTTGAGTTGCGTAGATTTTTGTATAAGATAAATCTAATTTTGCTTGTTCAACTTCAGCCTCAAGTTTTTTGATTGTTGCTACAATTTCATCTTGCTTAGATTTTGAAGCGTTATTGTTTGAAACTGCAACTGTTAATTTGTTTTGGCTTGAATCATAATCTTGTTTTGAAGAAATACCTTTTGAATACATTTGAGAATATCGGTCATAATCACTTTTTGCAAAATCTAATTCTGAAAAAGTTTTCACAACATCATTGTTAGCACTATGCAATAGGGCTTTTGCTTCTTCAAGTTTCGCTTGTGTTTGTTTTAGTTTAACCTCGTAATCTTTTGGGTCAATTTCTAAAAGTAAATCACCTTTTTTTACAAGTTGGTTATCTTCAATATTCAATTTAATTACAGGACCTGAAACTCGAGGTGCAACTGTAACGATATGTCCCTCAACAAAAGCATCATCTGTTGATTTGTAATACATTGATTTTATGGAAACGATTATGCCGAATATTAATAAAATGATTGCTGTAATTGTAGGGACAATTACTCTCTTTTTTTCGTAAATGTGTCTTGTATCTTCTGGGCTTATTTCATGTATACTTTGTTCATCTGCCATTTTTATTACCTCATAATTTTATTCATTATATTTGTAATCTTACTCGTGGTCTTGCGTTTTCATAAATCTTATTTAGTGTTGCTAAGGTTATATCTATTTCCTCTTGAGTTACACCGTTAATCAAAATTTTTCTTAATTCCTTTGTTGTTGGTTTTATGGTATCTCTTACCTCTTGCCCTTTTTCTGTAACAGAAATTTTAAATATTCTTCTGCCATTTGAGGCTTGTTTTCGTTTGATTAACTCTTTATCTTCAAGAATTTTTATTAATCTAGCAACATTACTTCTATCTTTTAATGTTATTTCACAAATTTGACGTTGGTAAAGCTCGCCGTAGTCGTGAATTATGTCCAATATCAAAAATTGTTCAGGGGTTAGGTCAAAACCATTTTCAAAAAAAGTTTGAGAAGATAATGCTCTAACTATTGTACCTGTATTGTAAACTGTTGTTCCAACCCTTGTCCCGAAATTTATTCTTTCCATAATTGATTTTCCATTTTTCTTGTGATGTAATTATAGCACAAGAAAATTTTTTACAACTATTAATTGGAAGAAATATTATGAGAAAAATTTTAACAGTATTATTTTTTACATTATTATTGAATTTAAACCTATTAGCCCAAGCAAATGCAACAACTTTAGATTATATGAATCTGGGTTGGTGGGAGCATTATCAAGATAAAAATCTTTTAGCTTTGCTCCAAACGGTTTATGAAAAGAATTACGATTTAAAAAATACTGCGTTAAAAATTAAAGAAAATGAACAAGTTGTAAAAATGCAATTTGCAGAAGAATTGCCATTTGCAAATTTTTCAGGTGAAATTTATAGAAACTTAAGAGCACCAAGACAACAATTCGGTAGTATGCAAATCCCTAATTACTCTCAAAATAATTACAATTTGCCGATTACAGTCGGTTATGAAATAGATATTTGGGGTAAAAATAGATTAAAAACAAAAAGCAAAAAACAACAGTTAGAAATTATTAAACAAGCAGAACGTGCAACGTATATTTCTTTAACCTCAAACTTTGCAACTGATTATTTTAATTTGATTAAAGCAGATAAAATGAATGAACTTCAAACAGAATTGGTAAAAGTTCAAGAAGACATTTTAAATAAAGTTACAGAAAAATATAAAATCGGTTTATGCCCTATAAATGAGGTTTTAGAACAAGAAAAATTACTAAATCTATTTAAGGAAGAAAAAAATATTCACGAAAAAACAAAAGAGGTTTTGATAAATTCAATGAGGGTTTACTTGTCAGATATTGACGGTGAAATTGCAAGAAACAAATATGAAAATGTTAAAATATTGAATAACCTTCCAAAAGAATATAGCACAGATGTAATTACGCATAGACCTGATTATTTGCAAGAAGAAGCAAACTTAAAAAGAATAGGATTTGATGTTAGAGTTGCAAGAAGGGAATTTTTGCCTACATTTACTATCTTCGGACAATTAGGGCTTAACGCTTATACTTTGAATACTTTGTTTAAATCTCCGTCGCAATTTTTTAATGCTGGAATTTTACCAAATTGGGATTTGTTCTCTGGTGGACAAAAGAAAGCAAATTTAAAATTGAAAAAATACCAATACGAACAAGCAGTTAATGAATATCAAAAAACTTATCTTGTGGGGATTAAAGAAATGAACTCTGGACTTGTTGAATACAAGACTGCTGAAAAGAATTATCAAGAGGCATTGAAGAAAATAAATACTGAACGCAAAATTTATAATTTAGCAAAGGATAAAACAAAAATTGGCGCAGCATCAAATTTAGATGAACTTTTAGCCAAAGAAATGTATTTAATTGCAGAAAAAGAAATTGTTTCAAACAAAATCGACACAATAATTTCGACAATTGGCTTATACAAAGCAAGCGGCGGAGTTGATTTATACAAATTGAATGAAAATATTTAAATTTGTCAAAGTTCATTAATCCAAAAACTTGTTGGTATTTTTTGTTATTATTGTATAATGATGTATGATTAAAAAGAGAGAAGATATGACTGATTTTGCAATATCTAAAATAGAGAAAATTAATCCAAACCTTGTACGCGAGGTTTTAAGTTCTAGTAGAATAACTCAAGCAGAAAAAGAAAATTTTGTTAGAAAATACAATAACGAAATAAAAACCTCTTTAGATATTGTTCCAACAAGCACTGAGTACAATAAAATGATGGAATCCCGTCCACTTATTAAGTATAGACCTTTTAAAAATTCTTTTACAAAACGTGGTGACAAAATTTTATTAGCGAAAGCCTTAAATATTCAAGTAAATGAGGTTGATGATTACATTAAAAATGTACAAGACTCTTTAAGTAAGTTAGATTCATTAGATTTTATTCCAGTTTCAACTCAAGACTCTCTAAAAACTTATATTTACAGACATGGTAGTGCCGAACAGTTAGTCGAATTTTTTGATTTTGAATTACAAAAGTCAAACGATATACTTAAAATACTATATAAAACATTAGAATACAATAATAATGGTGTTGCCGATTATTTTGTCCGTCCAATTCATAGGATGAAAAATAGTACTTTAATTGACTTATACAGTGTAGTTGATAAAAACTTGAAATTATCTCAAAATAATGGTTCAATTACCGAAAAACAAAGTTTAGAAACTTCAGAATGGGCGTTAAAACGTATTTATCAAATTCAACATAATTCTAAATTCATAAATTCTTTGAAAATTAAAGAGTATGAATAATATTGAATTTTATGCAGTGATTGCGATTTTTATAACGTTTTCTAATTTGTTTTCGAAAATCTCGTAGGCTTTTTCGATATCTTTAAGTTTGAATTTATGAGTTATAAGTGGTGTTGTATCAATTTTTCCTTGTGAAATTAGTGACAAAATTTCTTCGCAATCGCAACCGTCAACACCGCCTGTTTTAAATATCAAATTCTTGCCATACATATCAGGTAAAGGCAAAATCATTGGTTTATCATAAAGTGCAACAATAGTAACTATTGCATTTGGTCTTGCACAATCCCAAGCCATTTGGAAGGTTTCTTCAGTTCCTGCAACTTCTAGTACAACATCAGCTCCACCGTGCTCGCTTTCTTTTTCAACAATCTCTTTGCAGTTTTCTGGCTCAACTACAATAACTTGTGGGTAATGGCTTTTGACAAAGTTTCTTCTTGTTTCATCTTTTTCGCAAACAATAATTTTATTTGGATTTTTAAGCATTACGCACAACAAGGTACAAAGTCCTGTTGGACCTGCACCAATTATTAAAACTGTATCTTCCTTTTTGATTTCAGAAATACGAGTTGCCCAAAATCCTGTTGCTAAAACATCTCCAACAAAAAGTGCTTGCTCGTCAGTTACTGTTTTGGGAATAACATTTAATCCTTGGTCAGCATACGGAACTCGGACATATTCGGTTTGACCACCATCGATTCTGCAACCCAATGCCCAACCTCCATTTTTATCTGTGCAATTATTTACATATCCGTTTTTGCAGAAAAAACATTTACCACAGAAGGTTTCAACGTTAACTGTTACTCTGTCACCAACTTTTACATTTTTAACGTCTGAACCTATTGCTTCTACTATGCCGACCATTTCATGACCAACTGTAATTCCTTTTACTGCTTTTGGAACGGAGCCGTGTTTTATGTGTAAATCACTTGTGCAAATGCTACTCATTGTAACTTTTATGATTGCATCTTTTGAATCTAAAATTTGCGGTTTTTCTTTTTCTATTAGTTCAAATTTTCCGTGTTCTTTGTATGTGTAAGTAAGCAATTATTTTTCTCCTTAACTAATAAAGTCATATTAGCATAAATAATTTATAAGTAGTGATATTCTTCAATAAAAATGTTTTGATTGTACAATATAAATATATATGCTGTGAAGTTTTAGTTTTGAAAGGATTTTATATGGCGTGGATTTATTTGCTTGTTGCTAGCTTGTTTGAGGTTACATGGGCTGTTGGATTAAAATTTTCTCAAGGTTTTTCGCAATTGTTACCTTCGATTATTACGCTAATCGGTATGGTTGCAAGTTATTATTTCTTAGCTTTAGCGATGAAAACTCTACCTCTGGGCACTTCCTATGCAATTTGGACAGGAATAGGAACAGTCGGTGCTGTAATTTTTGGAATAATTTGCTTTAAAGAGCCAGCAACCGCAATGAGATTACTTTGCATTTTTGCTATTGTTGGTGGAATTACAGGATTAAAACTATTAACTCCGTAGATAATTAAATTAAAAAAACTCACTTTATGTGAGTCTTTTAAATGGAGCGGGAGACGGAGGATTTTCGGTAGGGTGAAGTCGAGCGTTAGCGAGCGAAACCCGTAAGAGCATATAGCCTGATTGAGTGCTAATTTGCGATAGCAAATTAAAAACGAAAGCAAAGGCTATGCATACCCGAATAATCCGATAAAGGCTTTCTTGCTCACTCGCGTGTAACGGCGATTCCGAGTTTTGTTTTATGTGATTACATCACAACAACAGAAACTCTCCAGCCTCAGCTCGTTAGCGCCGAACTCTCTAAAGGCGAGTTCTCGCCATCTTCTCCTTCTTCAAAGCAAAAAATAAGACCCTTAAATGGGTCTTATTTTTAAATGGAGCGGGAGACGAGGCTCGAACTCGCGACATCCTCCTTGGCAAGGAGGCATTCTACCACTGAATTACCCCCGCATTTCGTTCGGTTTGTATATCCATTATACATGCGCAAAAAAAATATGCAAGTACCTTTTTTAAATTTCTTTAAAATTCCTAAACTTTTTTTAATATACGCAAATTTTATCTTTTATTTTCTTTGTTTGCATGCTAACCTCTTATTATAAATTTAAGGAAGATTTTACACAATATGGCCGGAAGAACAACTACTAAAAAACAATCAACAACAGATATTAACGCTGCACTTATGCCCCAAGATATTGCAGCCGAAGAAGCGGTTTTAGGCGCAATTCTTGTTAACCCTTCGGTTATGCCAAAGGTTGTTGAATCAATTAATGCAGATAGTTTTTACAAACCTGCTCACCGTTATGTATTCGAAGCAATGCTTCAATTATTTAACCAAAACCAAATGATTGATATCGTTTCGGTATCTGATGTTTTGAGCTATTCTTCACGTTTAGAACTTGTTGGCGGTCGTGCATTTATTAACGATTTAGCTTTTAAAACTGTAACAACTGCAAACGTAGGCTATTACGCAAAAATTATTCAAGACAAATCTATCAAAAGAGCCTTAATTACAGCCGGCTCTGAAATTGTTGCATCTGGTTATGACCAAGATAATGTTGATGATTCTCTTGAAAATGCTGAAAAATTGATTTTTGATATTTCTTCTCAAAAATCTACAAAAGATTTTATTCCTGTAAAAGAGGATGTTTTTAACGTATACAGCAAAATTGAATATCGTTACCAACACCGTGACGAATGCACTGGTGTACGAACTCACTTCTATAAGTTAGATGATATGACAAATGGGCTTCAAAAATCAGATTTAATTATTTTAGCAGCACGTCCATCAATGGGAAAAACCGCTTTTGCATTGAATATTGTTGCTAATGTTGCAATTAAATCAAAAGTTCCCGTTGCAATGTTCTCTCTTGAAATGTCACGTGAGCAATTAGTTCAACGTATGATGTGTGCAGAAGCCGAAGTTGATTCTCAACGTTTGCGTAGTGGTAACATGCAAAGCAAGGATTGGAACAAACTAGCTACAGTTATGGAAAAATTTTCAGATGTTCCTATCTATATTGATGATACAGCAGGTTGTACATTAACTGATATTCGCGCAAAATGTCGTCGTTTAGCTATGGAAGTTAAAGATTTAGGTCTTGTTGTAATTGACTATTTGCAACTTATTAACAGTTCTTCTAGTAGCAATGATAGAA
>CALBKW010000143.1 GCA_937895785.1 uncultured Candidatus Melainabacteria bacterium
TTGTTCAGCAATTTGCACATCTGTATAATGTTTACCTAATTTTGCTCTAACGTCTGGTGTCAAACCTGTTGCCCCTGGTGTTGCTGGTGAAACAACCATAAGAGCTTTATCTTTTTTAGCTTTTTCAACTAAGTAATCATTAGTAATTGATGTGTAAGTTTCAACTTGAGCTTGATTTCCTGCGTTTTCGTCCATAAAGTGTGGCATTTGCCAATGATAAGTTTCTTTATCTGTTTCAGCAGGTTCGTAACCTTTACCTTTCAAAGTATGAATATGAACAACTGTTGGTTTATTGGTATCTTTTACTTTTTCAAACATTGCAATAAGTTTTTCTACATCATTACCTTCTTCTAAATAGTAATAATCATAGCCCATAGATTTAAAGATATTATCTTTTGCTTGTCCATTTGTATCTCTTAAAATTTTCAAACTGTTATAAATACCACCTTCAACCGGTGCGATAGACATAACGTTATCGTTTACAACAATTATCATATTTGAATTTAGAACTGCTGCATTGCTCAAACCTTCTAACGCTTCACCACCAGAAAGAGAACCATCACCGATTAGGGCAACTACGTTATATTTTTCACCTTTCAAATCTCTAGCTTTTGCCATGCCTGTAGCTAAACTCAAAGAAGTTGATGTATGACCTAAAATAAAGTTGTCGTGTTCACTTTCATGAGGATTTGAATATCCTGAAATTTCAGGGTGTGCAAGAGGATTTACAAATGCATCTTTTCTGCCTGTTAAAATTTTGTGCGGATAAATTTGGTGAGATACATCAAAAATAAATTTATCTTTTGGTGAATTAAATACATAATGCATTGCAATTGTAGCTTCTACAATACCTAAATCTGGACCTAAGTGTCCGCCAATAGTATCAACCTTGTTTAAAATTGCTTTTCTAATATCACTTGATAAAACATTCATTTCTTCTACAGATAGTTTTTTAACATCTGCTGGTGAATTAACCTTGTTAAATACCTCTGAATAAGTTTGTTCTTGTGCGTTTGCCATATTTGTTACTCCTATAAATGTAATTGCTAATAACGTAAGTAATAATTTATTTTTCATTTTATCTCCTTTTATATTTTGTATTTTACAACCTGATAGTAACTCTCAGTCAAGTGTATAATTTTAAAATGTTAAAAAATATTTATTTATACTATAATATGGTTAAAAAGAATGGAGAATGGCTATGTATACAATAAAAGAAGTTGCAGATAAAATGGATATTTCAGAACACACATTAAGATTTTGGGCAAAAAGTGGATTTTTCCCTTTTTTAACTCGCAACGATAACAATGTTCGTATGTTTTCTGAAAACGACTTGAACTGGGTAAGAATTGTTAAATGCTTACGCTCAGTTGGCACTCAAACAAAGGATGTTAAGCGCTATATTGATTTGTGTATTATTGGCGATTCAACAATCAAAGAACGCTATCAAATCATCCTTGATACAAAGGCAAAAGCTCTTGAACAAATGGATGAGTTGAAAAAGCAACTTGAATTACTTGATTACAAGGAAAATTTCTATAAAAATCTAATCAAAAATCATTTAGAAGACTCTTGGAATCCAATGAACCAAAATAAAGAACAAGTTGAAAGCGCTTAATTATCTATAAACACTTGTAGCTACAATTAATATTCTTAAATCTTTGTCTAAGTGTTGGTATTCTCTGTCAGGAATTTTAAATAATTTCTTTTCAAAACCTTTATAGAAAGCTTCTGTATATGCCTTTGTAAAAGGTGTGTCTATTAAATACACATATAATTCTTTTGTTTTTAGAACATATTTGTAATTAATTTTATCAATCATGTCATAAGGCGGATTATACTTATCTTCTAAAGCTTCCAATTTTCCATAGATAGTATTTTCTTTATCACCTTTTTGGTACAAATCGTAATCTTGCTTAATCGCTAATTGATGTTTTGTAAGTCTTCCAGTAGGACTATTTATCATAATTCTGATAAGTTCTTCATCTTCCTGTTGCAAATTATTACTTGCAAAACAAGGAGTTCCAATAGCCAAAAACATTGCTGATAAAATTATAAATAGATGTCTCATAATATCCCTTTCTTGCATGGATATTCTAACACGAAATTATCAATTCATTGCGTTTGATATAATATCTATCATATTAAATGTAATATCTTCGTAAATCTTTTGAGCTTCGGGTAATCTTCTCTTTTTTAATTCACCTATCCAATCACACGATTTATTAATTTTTACCCAGTTGCGTCTTGAAATGTTTATAACAAATGTACCAACTTCATTAAAATCTAAAACTTCATTTGACAAATTTATATAAATTATATCAAATTCATCTTTATTCATGTATTTTAAAAGAACATTTTTTAAATTTATCATCTGCAATTTTGAAATTTCACTAAGTGACGCTATCAAGAAAAACTTATGCTTTGTCTTATCTTTTAAATATTCATAAAAATTACTAATTCTGTTATTATAACGTTCGACAACTTCTTTTTTAGTTAGTGCATTATCATGATTTAAATAAGCCTCATACGAATAATTTACCCAAGTTTTCAGGTTCCAATCTTTAGGACTTTCATACACAATGTCATCATAAAACCTCTTAAATTTTGTATCTATTAGCTCTGATATTTTATCTATATCATTAAAAAATGCCAGATCAAAAGGACAAGATTTTTCACCCTGTGACCTTCTAGGTTTTAAACCGTTAAAAGTTGTTATTACGCGTGGCAGACAAAAAGTCCCCAATGAAATTATTTTATAATTTTTAGATAATTTTTCAATTTTGTTGCTAACAAGTTTGTCAATTTTATTTTTTATAAAATATCCAAACAGCAAGTATTTATAATATTCTAAATTTTTAATTGTTATTTTTAGAGAACCTATTTTTATAATTTTTTTTAACCCATTATTATAAATATTTAGCATCACAATCACACCTGTAAAATTTCTGTAAAACTTTATTATTTAATAATATCTTTATGTTTTACAAATATATTTTATATGTAAAACATAAATTTTCAATAATAAAATTAAGTTTTACATAATTCTTTATATCTAAATTTATTGCAATAATAACAATATGAATATTAAACAATTACTTGGTAAACGAATTAAAGAATTAAGAAAAAAGCAAAAACTTACCCAAGAAAAGCTTGCAGAATTTATTGGTATTGATACAGTTAGCCTTTGTAATATTGAAAATGGTAAATATTACCCAACTTCGGATAATTTAGAAAAAATACTTTTAGGGCTTAACGCAAATCCTAGCGAATTATTTTACTTTGAACAACACCAAGATACCGATAATTTGAAAAAAGAAATTAATTTAATTTTAGATAAAAATCCTGATAAAATAAAAGATTTTTATAAAATAATAAAAGCACTGACAAACTAACCACTTAATTATTGCAAAAAAGACAAGTTATAATATAATGTACGTATGACTATCGTAAGTTTTGATGACGTTTTAAAACTAAAACAAACGTGTAATGAAAAGTTCAAAGAACACGTACATTTTCACGATGCTTGTGGTGGACAATACTTTTCGCTAGAAACTGATAGCGATGAAATTCGAAATTTTATAAAAGACTTTATGTTAAATATGAATTATAAAGTTATATTTGATAAAAGCGGTATGTCATTTACACTTGAAGATATTTAGGAATAACGTTATGAAAAAGTATGAACTAATTGCATTTGATATGGACGGAACTCTTTTAAACTCAAAAAAAGAAATTGATAAAAGTAGTTTAGATGCAATTAAATACGCAACCGAAAAAGGCAAAACAGTGATTTTGAGTACTGGTAGATGCCCCTCTCAATTGCAAATGTACATAAATGATATTCCAAATTTACGCTATTTAAACTGTTTAAGTGGAGCTATAGTATACGACATCAAAGAAGCAAAATATATTTATACAAAAACAATGCCTTTTGAAACTGTTAAAACCCTTATGGATATTACAAAAGGACATGATGTTATGATTGAACTTTTATACAAAGAAACTTTTGTACAACAAAATCAATGTGACATTATTGAAGAATACGGTATGGGAGTTTATAAAGAGCAATATCAAAAATGGGCGGTAAAAATGGATAACCTAATTGAAGAATTTTTAAAAGCTCCGTTTGAAGTTGGAAAAGTTAACTTCTACACTAAAACTCCAGAAGAACGAGACATTGTATTTAAAAAGATTATTGACGCAAATTTAGATGTTGAAACAGCTTACGCAGAAACAACATCTATTGAAATTTCATCAAAAAATACAGACAAAAGCGTTGGTTTGGAAAAACTTTGTGAACACTTGAACATACCAATCGAAGAAACTATTGCTGTTGGTGATGCCGACAATGAT
>CALBKW010000144.1 GCA_937895785.1 uncultured Candidatus Melainabacteria bacterium
TGTTTGAGTTTTGCTCATGTCGATACCGTGTGCGATACATGGAGCGTAAGCGAAGATGATTGATGGTCCATCATAAGCTTCAGCTTCTTGGAATGCTTTAAGAGTTTGAGCTCTGTCAGCACCTAGAGCAACTGATGCTACGTAAACGTAACCATAAGACATGCTCATTAAGCCCATGTTTTTCTTGTAAGTTGGTTTACCACCAGTAGCAAACTTAGCTACAGCACCTGTAGGTGTTGATTTAGAAGCTTGACCACCAGTGTTAGAATATACTTCTGTATCAAGAACTAAGATGTTAACGTTTTTGTTTTGAGCCAATACGTGGTCGATACCGCCGTAACCGATATCGTTAGCCCATCCGTCACCACCGATAATCCATACTGATTTATCTGTGAAGTAGTCTTCTAATTCTCTAACCTTTGCTAAATCTGGACATTCAACGTCTGCGTATTTAGCTAAAACAGCTTTTGCTTCTTCTTGAGCTTTAACTGCTTCTTCGTTTTTAGAATTATCCCAGTAAGACATTGCTTTGTTCAAAGCATCTTTTAAGTCTGCTGGAGTTTTTTCGTTTTCAAGTACTTTTTCAACGTAAGTTTTCAAAGTATCTCTGTTTTGGTCTACTGCCAATCTCATACCGAAACCAAATTCAGCGTTGTCTTCGAATAATGAGTTAGCCCAAGCTGGACCTCTACCGTCCTTGTTAGTTGTGTAAGGAATAGTAGGGAATGTACCAGAGTAGATTGATGAACAACCTGTTGCGTTAGCAACAATTGTGTTTTCACCGAATAATTGTGAAACTAATTTAACGTAAGGAGTTTCACCACAACCAGCACAAGCGCCTGAGAATTCAAATAATGGTTTTCTCAACATAGCACCTTTCATAGTCTTAGTTGTGTTTTTACCCATAACGTTATCTGGTAATTCATCAAAGAATTTTTCATTTTCCATTTCGCCAGCTTCAACTTCTTTTTCAATTGAAGACCAAGTTAAAGCATTTTTACCGTTTTGATTTGCAGGACATTGGTCTAAGCAAACACCGCAACCTGTACAATCTTCGCAGTAAACTTGGATTTTGTATTGTTCATCAGCTAAAGCTGGTCTAGCTGGAACACCCTTGAATGTAGCAGGAGCGTTAGCCATGTCTTTTGCTTCAACTAATTTACTTCTAATTGCTGCGTGTGGACATGCAGAAGCACAAATACCACATTGTAAGCAAGCTTCGCTGTTCCAGTGAGGAACTCTAGGAGCGATACCACGTTTTTCTAAGCAAGCTGTGCCTGTTGGGATTACACCGTCGTTAGACATAGCTGAAACAGGGATATCATCACCTTTTTGTCTCATTGATGGTTCAACGATTTTCTTAGCGAAATCATCTGCATCATCTGGAATCAATTTAACCATATCAGCGTGAGCAACACCGTCTAGAGAAGCTGGAATTACAACTTCTTCGCAAGCGTCAACTGCTGCATCGATTAATGCTAAGTTCATGTTAACAACATCATCGCCTTTTTTCTTGAATGTTTTAACAGTCATGTTCTTCATACCTTCGTAAGCTTGTTCAAATGGAATAATTCCAGAAACTTTGAAGTATGCTACCATCATAACTGTGTTAGCACCTTTACCACGTAAACCTGGTTGTTGCTTGATTAATTCTTCAGCGTTAACGTTGTAAAATTTGATTTTCTTGTTGATGATAGTTTCTTGCATATCTCTTGTTAAGTGAGAGAAAGCTTCTTCCTTAGACCAAGGAGAGTTTAACAAGAATGTACCACCTTCTTTGATACCTTTTAAGATATCATATCTACCGATATAAGCGTGAGCTGAGCATGATACGAAATCAGGAGCTGTGATTAAATAAGTAGATTTGATTGGTTTGTCACCGAATCTCAAGTGAGAAACTGTAACACCAAATGATTTTTTAGAGTCATAAGCAAAGTATGCTTGAGCATCTT
>CALBKW010000145.1 GCA_937895785.1 uncultured Candidatus Melainabacteria bacterium
GTTTTAATTATGTAGTAAAAAAAGACGATATTGTTTTTATATTTGTTGACGGACAAAAGGCTTTAATGCCAGGACCTAATGGCTACTTTAAACAAGATACTCTTGCTTGGTTGGATAAAAATTTAGCAAAATACAAAAAATATAATGTTGTTTTAGTTCAACATTTCCCACTACTTAGACAAAGAGATATATCACATCCTACAAGTCATGATTTGTATAAAGTTAATGAATACTATGACGTAATTTCTAAATACGATAACATTATAGCTATCGTTGCAGGACATTATCATTATAATAGGGAAGAACAAATAAATGGTGTAAGACACATCATTAGTTCTCCAGCATCTGGAGAAACTCCTCAATACAAAATTATCTACTTGCAAAAAGAAGGTAAGAATAATTATTCAATTATGACGAATGTTGTAGATTTTTAGCCTTTAAATCTTGTCCACCTACAATTTTTAAATGGCGTTCTTCACCATCACCAATACTTTCGCTTGTTAGATTATGTTGTTCAACAAGTTCGTGTTGAAGTTTTCTGATTTGTTGATTTTGTGGTGAAAGTTCAATGTTTTTAGCTCCAGCCAAAATTTTGTTTATAGCCATTTTAGCCTCATCAAGAGCTTTTTCTGCATCATCGTAGTAACCTTGAAGCGTTTGAGAAGATTCTCTAATGTCAAGAGCTTCCTTTACTACCTTTTGAATTTGTGCCATTGAATTTGTTTTTACATAAAATATTTGTAGTCTATAATTATTGGCAGTGCTTAAAATCTTTGCGCCACCTTTTGCAAAGTTTTTATGAGCGATTACTAAATCTGCTTCGTCAATGTTCTTTGTGATTTCTGCGTTCAAGTCTAAGCGCTCAATAATCTTTTCAACTATTGTTCTTGATACCGCGTAAAGATAAATCTTTTTGAATTTTTTAGCTTCTTTTACGTAGTCTTTTCTATTAAAACTAAATTTTAAGCGGTCTGCAGGATCTTGTTGTGCGATTTTTCTGTCAGCTTCATTAATTCTATCAATTATTTCTTGCGGAGTTTCCTTGGAAGGTTCAACTTTAACAAGATTTTCTTCAACTTTTATTTCTGCAGGTTTGTTATCATAAGTTTTGTCAACTTTTCTGATTTCAGGTCTGATAGGCCAACCTCGTAAAATGTAATCTACAGCCTCTGCTGCATCTTTATATACTGCTAAGGTGTTTCTGTCAATAATTTCTATTACGATGTCAAATGTTGGTTGTTTTTCACGTTCAAGAACTGTTTTTTGAGAAGCACGACGTTTTGCTTCGTCATCACCTAATGTTACTGATTGAATACCACCAACAAGGTCCGATAAAGCAGGGTTTTTGATTAAGTTTTCTAAGCTTTGACCGTGAGCGGTTGCAATTAACATAACCCCACGTTCAGCAATAGTTCTAGCGGCTTGAGCTTCTGCTTCTGTACCAATTTCATCTACGACAATAACTTCAGGCGTATGGTTTTCTACAGCCTCAATCATTATGTCCTTTTGAAACTCAGGTTGTCGCACTTGCATTCTTCTTGCTTTACCAATTGCAGGATGTGGAGTATCGCCATCACCAGCAATTTCGTTTGATGTATCAACAATAACAACACGTTTGCCTAATTCATCAGCAACCAAACGTGAAATTTCTCTTAATTTTGTAGTTTTACCAACACCAGGTTTACCTAAGAAAAGAATGCTCTTACCTTGCATTACAAAATCTTTAATACAAGCAATAGTACCTGTTACAACTCTACCAATTCTGCAAGTTAGCCCAATTACACGACCTTGACGGTTTCTAATAGCACTGATTCTGTGCAAAGTTCCAGCAATACCAGAACGATTGTCTGAAGTAAATTCAGGAATACGACTTGTGATATAGTCTAAATCGTCATAAACGATAGGTTCACAATTCAAGCTTTCAATCTTTCCGCTAGCGTGTCGAATTTCAGGCAATCGCCCAATATCTAAAACTAATTCAATAACGTCGTTAAGAGCCTCGTGATTTAATAATTTTGTGATTTTTGGAGGCAATACATCAATTAATCGGTCAAGATCATTCTGGAATTGTATATCGTTCATTCTGTCCTTTATCTGTTCCTGTGTACCAAGAACGTTACTCCATCTATTAGTATAATACCACTTTTTATATTGCTATTATCACATTTTTGCACCTAAAATTCTTGCATGTTACAAAAGTTTACATTTTTAATTTCGTTAATTGTAAATCTTTCTACACATTTTTATTAAAAAGTAGCAAATAATTAATTTTGAAATTTTAATAATAATGTGTTATAATTGTATAGTACAGTAGATAAGAGGTGATTATGATTTACGCAGTAGGCAGAAGCGATGCCGCATTCCGAATGATGAATACAGCGAATGCTCAAATGTCAGCAATGAGAAATATCGGACCTAATTCTGATATGCGAATGTTGCAGGAAATGGATAAACGTAATGCATTACAAATGGAAAAGGATAAATTTTCTTACCAAATGCTTGATAAATTAGATCAAATGGATAACAAAATAAGAAAAAATAAATTAAAAAGAATGTAAAATATATTTGATATAAAAATGCGGTTTGAATTTTATTCAAACCGCATTTTTTTTGATTATTGGTTTTCCAAATCTTTTCTGATGTCATCGACAGAAACGTGGACTACTGGTGTAGTTTCATCTTTTTGAAGATAAACATCTTTTATCCCTGCTTGGACGATAAATCTTTTGCAAAGAATGCAAATCATTTGGTGACCCCAAATGTACATTGTTGCATCTTTACAACGGTCTTGCCCCGCTTGAATGATTGCGTTTTGCTCAGCATGTATAGAACGGCAAGTTTCATATTTTGTGCCAGATTCAATATTATGTTCTATACGATAGCATTTGCCACGTTCTGCACAAGATTCAACTTTAGATGGTGTTCCGTTGTAACCAGTTGCTTTTATTTTTTTGTCCTCACCTACAATTACTGCTCCAACTTGTGCTCTTAAACAATTAGAACGGCTTGCACAAGTTTTAGCAAGGTCTAAAAAATATTCAGTCCAAGGTTTTATTGACATATTTGTACCTCTATTGTTCTTTTGTTTTCTTTACCCAATTTTCAAAAACTTTCATTGGTGCTCTGCTTAAAGCTAATGCCCAAGCTTTAACATTTTTAGTTGCAACTGCACCTGCAGCAACAAAAGCACCTTCTTCAAGCTGAATTGGAGCTACAAGAACAGAGTTAGATCCTGTGTTTGCATAATCGCCAATGATTGTTCTGTTTTTAACTTTAGTGACAGGGTTGTAATTTGCAGTAATTGTACCAGCACCTATATTTACATGAGAACCAAGTTCACTATCTCCAACATAACTCAAGTGTGAAACGTTTGTATTATCTTTGATTATTGAGTTTTTAATTTCAACAAAGTTGCCGATTCTTACGTGATTACCAACTTGGCAGTTACCTCTGATGTGTGACATTGGACCTATTTGGCAATTGTTACCGATTTTGTTTTTACCGTTAATGTAAACTGATGGATAAACAATTGTGTCAGTTCCGATTTCAGTATCTTCGCTAATCCATGTTGTTGCTGGATCTACGATAGTGACACCTTTTTCCATTAATTTTTTAAGGTTTCTGTTGTTCAATATTTTAGCAGCTTCTGCAAGTTGAACTTTTGAATTTATACCTAAAATTTCTGTATTGTCTTTTAATGTAAAGGCTTGAACATTTAAGTTCTTTTTAACACCCCATGCGATAATATCGGTTAAGTAATATTCGCCTTGAGCGTTGTTGCTCTTTAATTCTGAAAATGCTTTTTTTACTTTTTGCCAATTAATGCAGTAAATGCCAGCGTTAATTTCTTGAATTTGCTTTTCTTCTCTTGTTGCATCTTTTTCTTCAACGATTTTTTTCAAAGTTTGGTCAATATTTCTAACAATTCTTCCATAATTCTTTGGATTTTCAAAGATGGCACTCATTACTGTAATGTCAGCTTTGTTATCTTTGTGTGCATCAATGAAATTAGCCAAAGTATTGGATGTAATTAATGGTGTGTCACCGCAAAGAATAATAACTTCACCATCAAAATTATCTAGGTCTTCGCAAGCCATGCTTACTGCGTGACCTGTACCAAGTTGTGGTGTTTGTAGAATTGTTTTTGCGTTATTTCCATAGTTTTCTTCTACAAATTTAGTAACGGCTTCAGCTTGATGACCAACGATAACATAAGATTGTTCAATCATATGAGTTCCGTTTACTGCATCTAAAACATATCCTAATAAGGTTTTATCAAAAATAGTGTGCAAAACCTTTGATTTTTCTGATTTCATGCGTGTGCCTTTACCAGCCGCAAGAATAATTGATTTGATTCCCATGATTAACTCCTTAATATTTTCATAAATAAATATAACATAAACACCATTACTATTGAAATAGTATGAATTTTGTGAAATAATTTGTTTGTAATTATAAATTTTGGAGAAAATCATGCCAACATTAATTGAAGATATTGTAGCAAGACAAATTTTAGATTCTCGAGGAAATCCAACTGTTGAAGTTGATGTAAGACTAGCATCTGGCGTGGTTGGTAGAGCCGCAGTTCCTTCTGGAGCTTCAACTGGT
This sequence comes from uncultured Candidatus Melainabacteria bacterium, assembly GCA_937895785.1. Lineage (GTDB taxonomy): Bacteria > Cyanobacteriota > Vampirovibrionia > Gastranaerophilales > Gastranaerophilaceae > UBA6984. The sequence continues at coordinate 4,609 of CALBKW010000145.1, forward strand.
ATTTATGAAGCTATTGAGTTACGTGATAATGACAAGTCAAGATTTGGTGGAAAAGGTGTTTCAAAAGCTGTAAATAATGTAAACAATATTATAGCACCAGAATTAATTGGTGAAGATGCATCTAACCAGTACAATATTGATAAGCTAATGTTGGAATTGGACGGTACAGATAATAAATCAAGATTAGGTGCAAACGCAATTTTAGGAGTTTCTTTAGCTGTAGCAAAGGCTGCTTCTTTGGCATACAAAATGCCGCTATACAGATATTTGGGTGGTATTTCAGCTATTACACTTCCTGTTCCTATGATGAATATTATTAATGGTGGTGTTCATGCTGATAACAATATAGATTTTCAAGAATTTATGATAGCTCCTGTTGGTGCGGGTTCATTTGAAGATGCTGTAAGAATGGGCTCTGAAATCTTCTATACATTGAAACATATTCTTCAAGATAAGGAATATGCAACTTCAGTTGGTGATGAAGGTGGTTTTGCTCCAAGTATTTCATCAAATGAAGAAGCTATTGAAATGATTATTCAAGCAATTGAACAAGGTGGTTATACAACTGATGACGTTAAAATTTGTATTGACTTAGCTTCAAGTGAATTTTATGAAGATGGCAAATACACATTAGCAGGTGAAGGTAAAATTTTAACAAGAGAAGAAATGGTTGATTTCTTAGCTGATTTAGTTGATAAATATCCAATTATTTCTATAGAAGATGGCATGGCTGAAGAAGATTGGGAAGGCTGGAGATTATTAACTCAAAAAATCGGTCATAAATGCCAATTAGTTGGTGATGATTTATTTGTAACAAATACAAAACGTTTACAAGAAGGTATATTAAGAAAAATTGCAAATTCTATTTTAATTAAAGTTAACCAAATCGGTACTTTAACAGAAACTTTGGCTGCGATTGAGATGGCACATTCTGCAGGATATACAGCAATAGCTTCACATCGTTCTGGTGAAACTGAAGATACATTTATTGCAGATTTAGCTGTTGCAACAAATTGCGGTCAAATTAAATCTGGTTCAGCATCTCGTTCAGACAGAATGGCAAAATATAACCAATTGATTAGAATTGAACAAGAATTAGGAATGTCTGCAAAATATCTAGGCATAAAAGCTTTTAGCGGACATAGAACATTTAATAATTAGTTGGAGTCTTTACAGATTTCCCATTAAGTTGTATTATAAGTGAAGAAATATTATGATTAAAAACTCAGACGACAAATATATAATTACAGGTGGTACCCCTCTTAAAGGTGAAGTAAGTATTGGTGGGGCTAAAAATGCTGTACTAAAACTTATGGCTGCTGCAATATTGGCTAAAGGTGAAACATTAATTCACAATGTTCCTGATTTGACTGACGTTGAAATTATGCTCAATGTAATTGAACAATTAGGCACTAAAACTCATTATGATAAAATCAATAAAACAGTAACCATTGATGCAACTGATATTACAAGCGTTACTGCTAAATATGAATTAGTTAGCAAAATGAGAGCATCTTTCATTATTTTAGGAGCATTGGTTTCTCGTTGCAAAGAAGCAATTGTTGCTCTTCCTGGTGGTTGTGCTATCGGCGAACGTCGTGTTGACTTCCATATAAAAGGTTTAGAAGCTTTAGGTGCTGATATAAAAATTGAAAATGGTTATGTTCATGCAAAAGCTAATAAGCTAGAAGGCGCTGAAATATACTTAGATATTCCGTCAGTTGGTGCAACTGAAAATATTATGTTGGCTGCTATTTTAGCTGAAGGTTCAACAAAAATTCAAAATGCTGCAAGAGAACCAGAAATTATCGATTTAGCAAACTTTTTGAATACAATGGGTGCAGATATTGTTGGTGCCGGTACATCTGACATTGTTATTAATGGTGTAACTCAAGAGGATTTACATCCAATTGAATATACTACAATTCCTGATAGAATTGAGGCAGGAACATTTATGAGTGCCGTTGTTGCAACAAGAGGTTCTGCAATAATTAAAAATATTTATCCAGCTCATTTAACATTTTTTAATAATAAATTATTAAAGATGGGGGCAAATATTAAATTGGTTGAACCTACTGCTATTGAAGTTTCTGCAAAGGGTAGACTTAATACTGTAAACTTTGTAACTCAACCATATCCAGGTTTCCCTACAGATTTACAATCTATGGCAATGGTAT
>CALBKW010000146.1 GCA_937895785.1 uncultured Candidatus Melainabacteria bacterium
GTTTCGTTGCGTAGGTGAACGGTGCCGTTTTATGCGAGGACGTAATAAAAAAAACTCGGACAATGTCCGAGTTTTTTATTATTAAAACTTTATGTCATCCCGCATAAGGGAAACGCATTGCGGGATCTTTTTCAAGACCTTTTTAAAGATACCGCAACGCACTTCGTTTACCTCTCCAAAATGATTATCAATCATTTTGTCGGCAGAGTGGTATGACGGAGTATTAAACACTTTATTGGAAGGTTTATGAGCCCCTGAAATAAATTCAGGGTGTCATAAGATTGAATGTTTTGTCATTCCGAACTTGTTTCGGAATCGCAATGTTTTTCCAATATGACCATGCGACTCTGAATCTATATATCGACTTTTTAAATATAATTCAACAAGCTTACGCCCATTGTTTGCGAGAACATTTGATATGATGCTTGAAGTGATTGATATGTTGAATACCAGTCAGAAACAGCACTTGGCAAATCGGTATCTTCTAAGTTAGAACGCAATTCTTTTATATTAATTGTATCGTTTGCATAAGCGTCTTGAATATCATCAAATTCTTGACCTAACGCACCTGTTTTTGTTCTTGCGGCCGAAACTTGTGTCATACTAGCATCAATGCTATCTAAAGTTGCTCTTACTGCATTTTCATCTACAGGGTCATTTTGTAAGGCTGCTTTTAATTCATACAACGCTTTAAATGCACCAGAACTATTCGCCTCATCTATCGTAACGTTTCCGTCTGCATCTGTTGTGAATTTAACTTGTCCGAAAATTTGTTCACCAATAAAGTTGATTTGTTCTTTCTTTTCATCACTTATGACATTATCACTTTTAGGTTGCCCAACTAGAGCATATCTTGCTCCATCATTACCTGCATAAACCAACCCTGCATTGTCTACAGTGCCATCATCTGTTGTAACTAATGAATAAGGTTCTGTTGTTGTATTTGTACCAGCAAACAAGTATTTGTCATCATATTGAGTATTAGCTAATCTTGTAATGTTGCTAATGATTGCATCTAATTGTTGGCGATAAGCATTCATTTGTTCTTCGCCATTTGTGCCGTTTGCAACAGTCATCGCTAAATCATAAGCATCTTGCAATTTGTCATTTATAGCACCCAAAGTTTTGTCAGTTTGAGTTAATTCATTATCTGCAAGTTGTAAGTTTTTTAGGTAAGTTTCTATATCAGCAAGTTGTGCATTTGCTTTAATAATTCCTTTTGCTGCAACAGCATCATCAGATACAGAAGAAACTCTTTTACCTGATGTGATTTGTTGAGATAATTTATTAAATTTTGATTGAGTATTATGTACTTGTTTAGAAAATGATGTATTAAATTGATATGTTGAAACTCTGCCAATTGCCATAATGTAATCCTCACTATTTAATGCTTACAAATCCGTTTGTTTGCTTTTATTCAGGTTCTATTTACCTAAATTTACTAGGGTGTCAAACACCTCGACACAAGTTGAGAACATTCTTGCGCTTGCGTTATAACCTTGTTGATAAATAATCATATTAGACAATTCTTCATCAAGGTTAACCCCTGTTTCTGAAAGTATTTGATTGTTGATACTATCTACAATTGAGCCTTGTGCATCTGCTCTATTTTGCAAATCTTCAGCTTCTAAGGCTGCTTTTGTACCCATTGATATCAAGAAATCTTGCGTTGACAATCCGCCTAAATCGCCTAATTTTTGGCTCTTTGCGTTGTAGAAGAATAGAGCGTTATCGCCATTACCGACTGCTTTTTTCAATTTTTCCCAATCGCCTTTTGATGTATCAATTCTAGCGGCTGCGACCTTATCAGGGTTGTTATAAACTTCGTCATTAATTTTGATATCGCCTGCTGATGTACCTTCAAACAATGGTGGAGGTGTTTCATCTACAAGTTCATCATCTTGTCTATTATAATAACGAGCTTTAGTAACGCTATCATCATATTGTTGAATATCGTTCATTTGCTTAATGAAAGCTTTTGCCAATTGATCTAATTCATTTTGAGCTGTTGTCAAGGTTTTTAAACCTGAAATAACTCCCCCAATTGAACCGCCTGTAAAGCTACTTGTAACATCTTTAGGCTTTTTAGTTTCAACGTCAACCGCTTGAATTCTTGGTTTAATATTGCCATTTGCATCAGTAACTGTTGAATATTCTAATTTTCCAACAACTTTTACACCGCTTACCAATTCAGCGTTACCGATTGAAACATTTGCAGTTCCTGTTTCTGTAATTTTTACATCAACATCTGCTAGGCTTGAAATTTCTGATAATACTTGGTCACGTTGAGATTGCAAGTTTGTATCATCTGGAGTTCTTGACAATTGCAAGTTGATATCTGCCAAATTTTGTAATTTAGCATTCAATTTGCTAACATCTGTTCCAACTTGTGAAGCTTGTGCAGATTTGTCTGACACACCGTCACCAATTACGCTTGTTGCATAATTTTTCAACGATGTATCAAGAGCATTAAATTTGTTTGCTACAGCTTTTGCTTTTGCAACAAAGTTTACTCTCAAGCTATAATCTGTTGGGTTTTGGTTCAAAGAATTTGCTGCTTCATAAAAAGCATTCAAAGAATCACCCAATGCTGAATCTTGCAATTCATCAAGCAAACCTGCAACGCCTGCTGCTATATCTGCACCTGTTTGCAAGCCTTCATATATAGCATTTTGCTTTCTTAAATAATCATTTAAATAATCGTTTGAGGCAGTTTTAATGCCATCAATTCTAACCCCTGCAAGAGAGGCAATTTGACCGCTTACAGAGTTATCATACAAAGGTGTTCGCATTTCAGCAAAATGAACTTGCTGACGACGATAGCCTTCAGTATTTATGTTCGCAATATTGTGAGAAACCACATTTAATGCGGCTTGGTGTGCGTTAAGCCCTGTTAGGGCAATGTTCATAGCTTTGTTAATGGTCATCTTAAAACTCCTTTTTAAGCGTCTTCCACTATGGAACTTATGCTTAGTTCACTTGTGTCTACATTTTTTCCGTGCATGTCGTAATTATCCTTTTGCGGCACTGCTGCACTGACTATGATATCTAATAATTTATCTGACATTATTAGACCATGCTTTATTAATTCCACATTTGTCTTTTCAACTAACGCCATTTCGTCTGCAACTTCATTTATCTTAACCTTTTGTTCTGATAATTTTTTTTCAAAATCTGGGCATTCCCTTTGTGCAAGCTCGATTAGCGTACCAATATTTGTTGGCTCAATTTCATTTTCTTTACAAAATTCTTCTCTTTTTTCGTTAACTTTTTTCACGGAATTAACTTGTGCCAAGATTTTTTCATCGACAATGCGTAGCAAATCCCCATTTTTTGGAGTTAGCAATACTTTTTTCTTTTCTTTATATAATTCCAACAGTTCTTTATATACAGAAATTGTATCGTCTAGCATTTGAGATACTGTTTCATAAAATTGTTCGTTCATTTTCGTATTTCCTCTTACTCATTATACTGAGAAATCTGCAATTACGCTTCTGCCATAAGTTAAACCGTATTTAATATCTTCGTCTGAAAGATTTGTTTCGCCTACGCTTTTTGCAATATCTTTGATTTCGTTGATATTTTGATGTCTTAAGATTGCATCATTATCATTTAATTCTACACCACTTGGAGTGTTATCTTGTTGTTTTTGACCTTGTTCTAGTGCTTGTTGAGCCACTCTAAATGCATTTGCTGCTGTAAATGCGTGTACTTGGTTTGATGCTCCTGTTGAAATTCCGTTTAACATATCTTTTTATCCCTTTTCTTCTAATTAATCTTGTACGTATCTTTCCATTTGTTTGTAAATTTGACTCGCTATACCAATTGATGTGTGTGGACTCTTTGTTAGTTGTCTACTTACTTCTTGGTAAACATGATTTTTGAAAGTGTCTACGTATCTTGATTCTTGCCCTAGCAAACCGCCTTCTCTGTCAACTGTTTTATCCATTGTTTGCATCATCTTTGTAAGAAACATTGTTTCAAATTCTTCGCCGACTTTTTTCAATTGAGCTTTTTGGTTGCCAGCACCTTTGATGTTATTTAAATTGTATTGGTCGTTGTTTACCAGACCCGTATTATTTAAAACGTTTGTTGAAATTGCGTTTATTGAATTATCCATTTTATTTTACCCACCCTTTTTATTTCTAAATTACTTGCAAATCAGCTTGTAAGCTTCCTGCTTTCTTCAATGCTTGAAGAATACTAATTATATCTACTGGTGTAACACCAATTGAATTTAGTGCATTTACCAAGTCATTCAAGTTGCTGTTACCGTTCATCTTAACTACACTGCCAGCGCCTTTATCAACACCAATTGTTGAATTTGAAAAACCTACTGTTGAACCTTGTGCAAATGAGTTTGGTTGTGAAACATCGTTTGTTGTTGAAACTGTTACTGTAATGTTTCCGTGTGCTACTGCCGCTGGTAGTAATTTTACTTGAGAACCGATTACAACAGTTCCTGTTCTTTCATTTACGATAACTTTTGCTCTTTCCGCTGTTGGGCTTACTTGCAAGTTTTCTAAAATTGACAAGAAAGTAATTCTATCGTTTAAGAACTTTGAAGGAATTGTTACTTGAACTGAGCTTCCATCAATTGCCTTTGCTGGTGCGACTTGTGAAATAGCTTGAGCAACTCTTGAAACCATTGTGTAATCTGAATGGTCTAAAGATAAAGTTACTGTGCTTGCATCACCGATTTCTGTATCAATATCACGTTCCATAATCGCACCCCCTGGGATACGACCAGTTGAAGTGATTGCTGTTCTTGTCATGCTACCATTACTTCTTGCATTCACGCCACCTACTGAAACAGGACCTTGCGCTACTGCAACTGCTTCACCGTTTGGCGCTTTCAAGATTGTTTGAACCAAAACACCGCCTTCTAAGCTCTTAGCATCTGCTAAAGTTGATACTGTAACGTCAATTTGGTCACCATTTTTTGCAAATGGAGGAACTGTTGCTGTAACAATTACTGCTGCAGAAGAACCTTTTTGAATATAGTTTTCTTGTTCAATAATTGTACCCAAGTTCATCAATAGTAATTTATTTGTCAATTGAGTTGAACGAGAGTTGTCACCTGTTCCAGGTAAACCTACAACGATACCATAACCTACGATTTGGTTGTTTCTAACACCTTTTACATGTGTAATATCGCCGATTTTTACTGTTGCAGCTTGCGCTTGCATTGGTAACATCGTTGTCATCATTATAAATACTATTGTTGCAATTAATTTTTTCATTTTCCCTTTGTCCCTAATTATTAGAATAAGTATTTGATTACTCTGTTGATTACACCTTCGTTTTGACCTCTTGATAATGAACCTCTGCCAGAAAGTGCGAATTGTAAGTTAGCTACTTTTGTTGAAGAGATTTGACCGTTTTGGTCTATCCATCTTGGGTCTACAACGCCTGTTACGATTAAATCAACTCTTTCGTTATTGTTTACTAAAGTCTTTTTACCTTGTACCATCATGTTTCCATTTGATAACATTTGTACAACTTGAGTTGAAATTGTATCACCGAAAACTAAGTTTCTTGTTGTTGCCGCTGAGTTTTCTACTGTGTTTTGACCGCCGAAGTTGTTTGCTGGGTCTAATTTGTAGAATGGAAGCCAGTTTTTGATGTATGTTGTAAAGTTATCAACTGTGTTTGAAGATTTATCAGAATTGTAAGCCATTGAATCTGTTGTTCTTAAGCTTTCTTCAATCTTGATAGAAATCAAATCGCCAATACCCATTGCTCTAACACCTGCAAATAACGATTTTGGAGATGCGTTATAATTTTGAGATGTGCTTAGGGCAAACAATGATTCTGCTTGTGCGCTATTATATAAGCTCATTGTTGTTGCGATTGCGATTATTGCTATTAATAACTTTCTTACCATTTCCTTTATTTCCCCATTTAATTCTTTTATATATTAATTAAAACTTTGTTTTCCCCGATTACTCTGCCTCGATAAGTTCTTTTGTATGTCGGGTTTTGAATGTTTACGTAATCTCCAATCATTCCCTCACCCATCGATTTTCCGTTTATCATTATCAGAACTCCGTTACTATTGAAATAGGCTTGTACATCTGAATTTCTTTCAACATCGGGCTTTATCTTTACGAACCTTCGGTCTATTATTTCACCTTCTCTAAACCATTTTTTACTTACCATCTGTTTTTTGTTTAGCATATCGGGAGTTAAGATATTGTCTAGTTGAAGTGAAACTTCCATTCTTCTTGGTCCGACATTTGCGTTTGTTAGAAGTGAATCTCTTTCGATTTGGTTTCTTGCACAAAGTACATCTTTATAAGCTAAGGTTCTAACTGATACGATAAATTCTTTTGCAAGCTTCCCATTTGAGTAGATAAATACTTTTTTTATATCCCTCGGTGCAAATTTGTCGAAGTTTGAAGTTACAACAAATTTTAATTTTCCATCAGGTACATACATTGTTGAAAATGGCATATTCGCAATTATAACTTCCAAGTCTGCATCTGTGTATCTTTTGTTTTGTTGGATAATTTGTTTTTTGATTTCTTCTCTTACATAAGAGTCACTAAGAGTAGCAGCAGAAGCAATGTTTGCTGTTGTCATTAGAGCTATTAATGCTGTTAAAAGAAGTTTTTTCAATTTAATTATCCTATGCTAAATTGTTTGTCATTTGTAAGATATCGCTTGAAGATTTAATAATCTTTGAGTTAGATTCAAAAGCTCTTTCAGCTTTAATCAATCCGATAAGTTCGTCTACGATTTGAACGTTTGAACCTTCCAAGAAACCTTGTTCCAACAAGCCCATACCGTTTTGTCCTGGAGTACCTTGAACAGCATTACCTGATGCTGAAGTTTCTTGGTACAAGTTGTGACCTATTGATAACAAACCTGCTGGGTTTTGGAATCTTACTAATTGGAATTGACCAATTTGGTTTGCTTCTGTGTTGTTACCTGTCAAAACTGTTACGTTACCGTCTTGAGAAATTGTGATTTCCTTTGTATCGGCTGGGAATGTCATTGCAGGTTGTACCAACAAACCATCATTTGTACAAAGTTGACCTAAAGCATCAATTTGGAAACAACCATCTCTTGTATAAGCCAATGTACCGTCTTCCTTCATTACTTGGAAGAAACCTTCCCCTTCAATCATTACATCTAGGTTTCTGTCAGTGTTTACTGCGATACCTTTTGTAAAGATTCTTGTTGTAGCAGCGGTTTTTACACCTAAGCCGATTTCAATACCAACTGGTTGATATGTACCTTGGTTTAACATAGCGCCTGGTTGTCTTGCGGCTTGGCTTAACAAGTCTTGAAACTCTAAACGAACTTTTTTGAAGCCTGTTGTATTTACGTTAGCTACGTTGTTCGCAATTACGTCTAAGTAATTTTGTTGAGCTATCATACCTGTTGCTGCTGTTGTTAATGATCTTAACATTTTTGTTTATTCCTTTTTCCTAATTATTTTTCTCTTTTAGTTTTTGTTATACTTTCAATCTTCCGACGTTGATTGCTTGTGATAACATTTGTCCGCTTGTCTTAACGTGTTTTTGTAGTGATTCGTAATTTCTTGTTGTATTGATTGTGTTAATCATTTCTTTAATTACGTTTGAGTTAGACATTTCCAACATTCCTTGTTGTACGGAGAACTTTTCTGCTCTTAGCGGTGGGTTGTTATCGTTATCTCTTGAGATGAATTTTGAACCACCGATGTTGAATAATCCGAGTTCTTTATCTTGAAAGTCGTATATTCCGAGAGTTTGAAGGAGAACCTTTTTGTCTTTGTCGTTGATTTCCAAATTACCTCTTTCGCTTACCGTTATTTTTGTTATATCGTTATAACCCAGTTCTCTGAAGTTAATTTGGATTGGTCTGTCTTCTTGGTCTAAAACATAGTCGCCTTCTTTTGTCTTTAAGAATGAGGAGTTATCGATAAAGAATTGACCGTCCCTTGTGTAACTCATATCTCCTGTTGGAGATTGGATTTTGAAAAATCCGTCGCCTTCAATTGCTAAATCTAGCGGATTGTCGGTTCTTTGTAGAGCGCCTTGTGAAAAATCATAATGTACTCTGTTTGTTTCTGAACCCATACTTAATGTTCCGATGTTTCTTGTGTTTCCACAAAGTAAAGTTCCTGAATTTTCCACAACCTTTGCTTCATATATATCTTTAAACGTTAATTCTGTTTTCTTATAACCAGCCGTGTTAACGTTTGAAAGGTTCATTGCTGTGTTATCTAACTGTTCGGTTAAAGCAATCATACCTTTTGAAGCTGTTTCAAAACTTCTCACTAACATTAGTTGCTTCCTCCCTTGTAGTTATCGTAAGTTTTCATTATGTTTTTTACATAATTTTGAGTTTCTTTGTATGGTGGAACTCCACCGTACTTTTTAACTGCGTTTGGACCTGCATTGTAAGCTGCAAGTGCAAGTTCTTTGTTGTTATCAAATCTGTCCATCAAGCCTTTTAAGTATTTTGTTCCGCCTGCAATGTTTTGCTCTGCATCATAAGCGTTTGTAACCCCCAAGCCTTGAGCTGTTGCTGGCATTAATTGCATCAAGCCCATTGCTCCACATTTTGAAGTTGCATTTACATTGAATCCAGATTCGTGTCTAACAACTGATTTTACGAAATCTTTGTCCAAACCGTTTTTTGCTGAATATTGTTCAATCAAGCTGTCAATTTCAGAGTTTGGCACTTTTTCGCCTTTAGTGTGTCCAGATTTCACATCTTCAACTTTTTTGTCTAAAATCTTTTGAAAATCTGCATCTGTCTTTGGTGCATCAACAGTAAGCATAGTTTGTTGCGAAAGTGACGCGAATTGTCTTTCAATCGCGTTAATACGTTGTAATGTCATTTGTAGACTTGCTACCACTTACCTATTTCTCCACCACAAAAAGTGCACACTACACTTTTTTCTTTTATTTCACACATCTAATTTACACTATATATATTAGAGTTGACATCAACCCTTTGATTGATTTTCGTATTTTCATATAGACCATTGGATCAATATTTGAAAAATGGTTCTAATTTAACAAATTTTAAAGGGTTGAAGTTTTGAAAAAATCATTTATACTGTTATTAAGTTCAGCACCCAAATCTTGACGACTAAACGTAGGCTTGATTTGCGTAGAAGTTGCTTGAGTACTAACCTCGCTACTTACACCTGAACTTTTCTTTTGCGCGTTTGTGTAAACATTCCTATCGCGCATTATAATTGGTAAGATTTTGTATAACAACCTTAAATTTGTTATCTAATAATTCAATGTTCTGAAATGACATACAACGATGCCTATTTACATCTTTACGTCGTGCCCCTTATTCCGTTTTTGTGCTAAAATTTTTTCTAAAAGGGGTTAATGATGTCAGATTTAGAAAACAGATTAAAATATTTGAGAGATACCATAAACAGGGCTAATTATCTTTATTATGTCGAAGATAACCCAACTCTATCTGATTTTGAATATGATGAACTTTTTAGAGAATTAAAAAAGTTAGAAGCTGAACACCCTCTTTTCATCACTCCTGACAGCCCTACTCAACGTGTCGGCAACAAAATTCAATCAACTTTTGAAGAAGTTAAACACAAATACAGACTTTACAGTCTTGATAACACAAACAATTACGAAGAACTACGCCAATGGTACGAAAGAGTAAAAAAAGAATGCGGGCAAGTAGATTTAGTTTGCGAACTTAAAATCGACGGTCTTGCTATCGCTTTAACATACAAAAAAGGTTTATTCGTTCAAGGTGTAACTCGTGGAAACGGCATTTACGGCGAAAATATTACTGAAAACTTAAAAACAGTAAAAGCCATTCCTTTAAAGATTTTCAAAGATTACGATTTAGAGGTTCGTGGCGAAATTTATATGCCAAAAACTTCTTTTGAAAAACTAAATGAAGAAAATTTAATGAAGGGCGAAAAGATTTTTGCAAACCCTCGTAACGCAGCAAGTGGTTCAATAAGGCAACTTGACCCTGAAGTTACAGCAAAACGTGACCTTTCAATTTTCGTTTACACACCAATTTTAGACGGTGTTGAAAACGCGCCAAAAACTCATTACGAAAGTCTTATGATGTTAAAAGATTTGGGATTTAAAGTTAATCCAAACATCAGAAAAGTTGCAGACATTGAAGGTGCAATCGACTTCATCAAAGAATGGGAACAAAAACGTTTTGACTTGGATTATGCAACTGACGGCATAGTAATCAAAGTTGATAGCTTTGCCTATCAAAACGAATTAGGTTTTACTGCTCGTGCGCCAAAATGGGCAACTGCGTTTAAGTTTCCACCAGAAGAAGTTAATACAAAACTTTTAGCAATTGAAACATCTAACGTTGGCAAAACTGGTGCAATAACTCCTGTTGCAGTATTAGAACCAGTATTATTAGCTGGTTCAACAGTTGCCAGAGCAAGTTTGCACAACTTTGACGAAATCAAGAGATTAGACGTTAGAGTTGGCGACACAGTTTTAATCAAAAAAGCTGCAGAGATTATTCCAAAAGTAATCAAGCACGTTGACACTCCTGAACACGACAGTTTACCTATTTACGAAGCACCGACAGTTTGTCCGTCTTGCGGTACACCGCTTGTAGTTCCTGAAGGTGAAGTAAATTTATATTGCCCAAACACTTTTGGCTGTCCTGCACAAGCAAAATCTCGAATTGAATATTGGGTTTCAAAAGAAGCTATGGATATTGATTTTATTGGACCTAACGTTATTGAACAATTATATTCAAAAAATATGGTTAAAAATCCTGCTGATTTATACAAGCTTTCGCAACAAGATTTTATGTTGTTAGATTTGGTTAAAGAAAAATCTGCATACAATATGTATACTTCAATTCAAAACAGCAAGGAAAAACCTTTGGCTAAATTTATAACTGCACTTTCAATCCGACACGTAGGAAAAGAAACTGCAGACCTCTTAGCTAATCATTTCCAATCATTAGAGGCTTTAAAAAATGCAAATGTGGAAGAAATTGCGCAAATTGACGGTATTGGTGACAAAATAGCCAACAGTATCAAGGATTTCTTTAGCCAACAGTACAATATCGACATGTTAGAAAATCTCAACCATTTGGGGGTACACCCAACCCATAAAGTGGTAGTACAATCAACTGTGTTAAATTCAAAAACGTTCGTTTTGACAGGAACGCTTGCGACAATGGGAAGAACTGAGGCGAGTGATAAAATCAAGCAACTTGGTGGAAAAACCTCTTCTTCAGTAACTAAAAAAACAGATTACGTCGTTGTTGGCGAAAACGCTGGTTCAAAATTAACAAAAGCTCAAGAGTTAGGAATTACAATTTTGAGCGAAGATGAATTTCTCAAAATGTTAAACACAAGTGAATAGATACTACCTTCGCAGTTGTCGAAGGTGGCAACAAAAGAAGGATTAGAGATGAACAAGCACTTTAGAATAATTGACGTGAACGGATTTCGCGGATTAGCATTATTCTTATTTATTTTGGTTTGCTTAGCAACAGGTTTTATTGCATTCCCAGCTTACTTAGCTATGAGTTTATGGAATGTTTTAGCTCCAATGATTGCTCTACCAACAATTAACTTCTTCCAAGGTTTATTGTTATGGGCAATTATCGCATTTGCAATTTATATGTTTAGCAACCAAAAGGTTGTGATTGTTATGCAATCTCGTCATAAATTGACTAAAGACTAGCCAGAGCAGAGGCACGAACGAAGTGAGAGGTGAACCATAGTCAACGTAAACGTTGATAACTGATTGTTGCTTCACTCGGACAGGTTGCTCATTTCACTATCGCTGTCATTCGCTGTGTCCTCAACACTTTGGCATTCCACTTTGTTTCAGCCTACGCAAAATCAGTTTTTCGTTGCGGAGGTGAATATTACCATTTAACGCAAGGGCGTATACCCGAACAAAAAACTTAAGACCTTAAAATAAGTTCAGGGCAACATAGTATTTTTCAATAAATATTGCAAGTTTGCTTTCTTTTTGATACAATACACCGAAAAAGAAAGGAAATTACAATGAAAAAATTAATTATCACAACACTATCAATTTGCGTTATAATTTTTGGCGCAGCTTTCGCTGGTGCTGTTAGTGATGGCACTATCGATATCAATTTATCAGGAACAAAAGAAATTGCTCCTAACGCTTTTCAAATGAGTTTTACAGTCGAAACAACTAACCAAGACTCTCAAATTGCAATCAAAGAAAACAAAGAAAACTCTGAAAACTTATACAACGCCTTAAAAGCAGCTATCAACACAGGGCGTGGAGATTACATTAAAACTTCTAATTACAGTGTAAGACCAAATTACGAATACAGTTCAAAAGGCAAAAGAAGTTTAAAAGGTTACACTGTAACAAACTCAGTTATTGTATTTGTAAAAGATACAGCATCAGTTGCTAAATTCATCAATATTGCTTCAACAAAAGGCATTACAGAAGTTGCAAACTTAACTTTCAAGGCTACTGAATACGAAAACGAATGTAATGCTCTTTTAGCAGAATTAGCTAAAAAAGCTAACAAACGTGCAAATTCAGCATTAAAACCATTAGGTATGCAAACAATCGCATTAAAAATGATGTCTACAAACTGTTCAGATTCAACTGCTAGACCTTATGTAAACTACGCAATGAAATCTAACTCAAGATTGATGGCAGCAGGCGCTGAAGCATCTACAGATGAGTCAGCACCAATTGAAGTTGGTAAAACAGTTTTGAACGCTAACATCAATGCTTCTTTCTATGTTGGAAAGACAAAATAACAATGGTGACAAAAGACTATAAGTCTTATTGAAATAAAAAAGGGCGGTGGCTTTCAGCCACCGCCCTTTTTAACTAAATTATAAATGTTTTTCAATATTACCAATGATTGTTGATTTTGGCATCAAACCAACCATTCTTTCAACTGGTTCACCATCTTTAAAAACCAAAATACTTGGCAAACCACTAATTTGGTATTGTTTTGCAACTTCTGCATTATCATCTGTGTTAACTTTTACAACTTTAACTTTGTCAGTATATTCACCTGCAATTTCATCTAAAACAGGACCTAATTTTCTGCAAGGTCCACACCATGTTGCCCAAAAATCAACTAATACAGGTGTTGATGCTTGCAAAACTTCTTGTTCAAAATTTGTTTCGTTTACTTCAATAGCGTTTGACATGACTTATCTCCTAATCAATAATACTAATTTTTCTATCATTTTAGCATATAAATTTTTTTTGTGCTATTATCTATATAAGTAGGTAAGAAAAAGGTTTAAAATTTAGGAATATAAATGGCTAGAAAAAAAGTTATTGAGATTGTTTTAGATACAGAAACAACAGGTTTAGACTATACAAAAGAAAGAATGGTTGAATTTGCGGGCGTAAGACTTGAAAACGGCAAAGTTAAAGACGAATTTCAAACATTAATTAATCCGCAACAACACATTAGAAAATCATCAATCGCAATTCACGGAATTACGCAAGAGATGGTTCAAGATGCTCCAACAGAAGCTGAAATTATGCCAAAAATCTTGGAATTTATCGGAGATTACCCTATTGTTGCCCACAACTGTATTTTTGATTACTCATACTTGAATGAGGCTAGTATCAGAACAACAGGCAAAAAGCTTGAAAACGAACGTATTGACACTCAATATATGTTCAAAGAAGTTTATCCAGAAATGGAATCACACGGACTTGATGCGTTAACAAAAAAATTCAAAGTTGAACTTGTTAACCACCACCGCGCAATGGCTGATGCTATGAGTTTAGCTCTTGCTTATCCAAAATTAAAAAAATTATATTTGCAAAAATATGACTGGGAAAACAAACAATTAGAAAATATTGAATATTTATTTGAAAGATTCTTAAGAATACAACAAAGTGTTTCAGTTATGCAATCAGAATTGCAAGATTTGAAATCAGTGTTCAAATTGTACTTTGAACTTGGCGGAAAACCAATTGAATCTCAACACGGTGATATGCTTGTATATCAATCAAAACAATCTTTCCACTATGATTTTGAAGATATCAAAGATATTTTAGAAGAAGTCGGTGCTTTAAACAAGGCCGTAAAGCTTAATTGTGGCTTTGTTGACAGACTTTGCAACGGTCAAAGTTTAGATGAATGCAAGCGTGAAGCAATAAAAGCAGCACGCAAAGAAATCTCGGAAAATAGAAACGTACAAATTATTAAGGCAGGAAAATAGAAATGACAAATATTTTAGCAAGATTTTTTAAAGAACCACCTATCAAACCTGAAATTCAGGATAAGGCAACCGTGGACAAAATGTATAAACATTGGAGTATTAGAATATTCCTTTCTTGCTATGTTGCTTATATCGTAGCTCACTTTTGCCGTAAAAATATTGCTGTAGCTTTACCATTTATCGGTCAAGATTTAGGCTATACTAATACTCAATTAGGTATTTTAGGTTCTTCTTTATATATGACTTACGGTATTGGTAAGTTCATCAACGGTATTATTGCCGACAGAAGTAACGTTAGAACATTCTTACCTACTGCAATGATTATTTCTGCTATTGCAAACTTATGTTTTGCTTATAGCGCAGTATTCATTACTCCAGGACACGTTTCATTCTTTGGATTGCCTTCTGCTACAGTCCTTTTATGGGTGTTAACTTTCTTCTGGGGTGCAAATGGTTGGTTCCAATCAATGATTTTTCCACCAATCGCAAAAGCACTTTCTTATTGGCTTTCAAAATCTGAACGTGCAACAAAATGGTCTATTTGGTCAACTTCTCACCAATTGGGCGTATTCTCAACAGTAATGATTTCTGGTATTTTAATTGGTCATTTTGGTTGGAAAACCGCTTTTGGTATTGAAGCAGTATTAGTGACTATTACTGGTTTGTTCTTGTATTGGTCATTAAGAGATAGACCTCAATCACTAGGACTTCCTGACGTTGACGTCTACAAAAATGAACCTATTGAAAAAGCAGAAGAATCTAAAAAAGCTAAAATGTCTTATTTTGAGATGTTTAGAAAATATATCGTTTGCAACAAAATTCTTTGGTTACTATCAATTGCGTACGCTTTTGTTTACGTAATTCGTTTCGGTACAGAAGATTGGTTTGTAAAATATTTAATGGAATACAAAGGCGACACACTTGCTATTGCTACAGCAAAATTAAGCTCTCTTGCAGTAGTTGGTTCAATTGGTGCGATTGCTGCAGGTTGGTTCTCTGATCGTTCAAAATCAGGTAGCAGAATCCCTATCAACATCGCTTTCTTTATCGGATTAGGTGTTTGCTTGTTCTTATTCCATATCAATACAATCGATGCTTTTGACTATGTTCTAGCTGCGTTAATTGGTGCATTTACTGCTGGTCCTCAATTGTTACTTGGCGGTGTTTGCGCTTTAGAAGCAACTTCTAAAGAAGTTGCATCAGCAGCATTAGGCTTTGCAGGTATGTTCGGTTACGTTGGTGCAGTACTTTCAGCATCAGGCACAGGCTTTATGATTGATACATTCCAAAAACACTTTAATAACGGTTGGTTAGGCGCTGTAATTTTCTGGATTTCATCTGCTATCATCGGTATTATGATGTGTTTAGTAATTATGGCTTATTCATCAGCTCAAAAGAGAAAATTACAAGTTCAAACTGTTGAAACAAGCGACGAAAAAGAAACTGTTAAACAATAAAAGAGGTAATAAATGAAAAAACTTTTTGTAATATCAGGCTCATCAGGCGTTGGCAAGGGTACTGTGATTAAAAAGTTTTTAGAACGCAACAAGGACTTCAAATTGTCTGTTTCTTGCACTACACGTGGAAAAAGAGAAGGCGAAGAGCACGGTAAAAATTATTACTTCTTATCACGTGATGAATTTAAAAAAGCCATTGATAACGGTGATTTCCTAGAATGGGCTGAATTTTCTGGCAACATGTACGGAACAAATAAAAAATTCGTACAAGAATGCTTAGATAATGATGAAAATTTGCTTCTTGAAATTGATACACAAGGCGCTTTACAAGTTAAAAACAAAATGGATAATGCAGTTTTAATCTTTATTTTACCACCTTCAATGGAAGAACTTGAACGCCGTTTGAGAGGTAGAGGAACTGAAACAGAAGAGGCTATTCAAAAAAGATTACACACTGTAAAATCAGAAATGGAAAATGCAAAAGCATTTCATTATAATGTAATAAATGACGACGTAGAAAGAGCTGTCGAAGAAATTGAAGGCATTATAAAAAATGAACAAGTATGATTTAGTAAAAATAATTGAGAACTTTGCACCACCTGAATTGCAAGAGAAATGGGATTGTTCTGGTTGGGTCGTTGAAACATCTCAAAATGATGTAAAACGTGTAATGATTGCATTAACGGTTGATGAAAAAGTCTTTAAACAAGCGTTAAACAAGAATTGCGACATGATAATCTCTCATCACCCAATGTTTAGCGTACCTTTGGCATTTAGAGGTATTGACATTTATTGTGCTCATACAAATATGGATAAAGCTCTTGGCGGAACAACAGACACATTTATTGAAGCATTGGGATTTCATGGAAGCCCTGAAGGGGAATTTTTACGCATTGTAGAAAAAAATATTTCCGTAAAAGAATTGGCTCAAAAAATTAAAAAAGTTTCACCGAATGCAAGGCTAATAAACAACAACGGAGTTCAAAATGTTTCAAAAATAGCATTTTGCGCGGGTTCTGGAATGGATTTGTACCACGAAGCTATTGAAAACGATTGTGATTGCTTTGTTACAGGAGATATAAAATATCACAGTGCAGTTGATGCACAGATTGTAATGTTTGACGTTGGTCATTTTGAAAGTGAAATATTGATTAAAAAAGTTTTTTATGGCTTAATTAAAGATAAAATTGAGGTGGTAATAGCTGATGAAAACTCTCCATTTAAAACTATATAGCTTAATTGCAGTTGTTTTATTGTCTGTAAGTGCCGTATTTGCAT
Organism: uncultured Candidatus Melainabacteria bacterium; assembly: GCA_937895785.1. Taxonomy (GTDB): domain Bacteria; phylum Cyanobacteriota; class Vampirovibrionia; order Gastranaerophilales; family Gastranaerophilaceae; genus UBA6984. The sequence continues at coordinate 16,906 of CALBKW010000146.1, forward strand.
ATCAAACGCTTGCATTTGATTTTCCTATCGGTGCTGGAAATTGGCATGCAGCTTATCACCAAACTGTAGGCAACGAAACAATCGTTCAATATGTTCCATCTGGAGAAAGTTATGAACATTGGACAAAAACTTTAATTATTCACTCTTATAGATACCCTCGTCAAAACAGTGCGGCTGGACTTTTGAGAACGGTTACAGGACAATTAGAAACATTAAACTCATATTCAAAATATGTTTATTTAAGAGCAACTATTGATGATGCTATTGCAACAAGATGTGTTGTTTCTAATGCTAGAATGAAAGCACAATGTGACATTTATCGTGCAATGACTTCTTTTAACGGTTTTATTACAATGCAATACGTAAATAGAAATCAAGAAGATTTCAAAAGTAATTATATGAATTGGCTAGAAGCTATTAGAAATGCAAAACCTTATCAAGCGGCATTCAGAAACGACCGCTACATGAGCAAAGATAATTTCGAATTGTAGGGGTTATGAAAAGTTACAAGGAATATGCATACGAGTTAATACATTTAGCTTGGCCTATTATAATGGGACAGATAGGTTTCACCTTCATTTTAGCAGGTGACGTTTTTGTTGCAGGCAAATATTCGACTGATGTATTATCTGCAGTAAGCATTTCTGGTGCTGTTACAAGTATTATTTTTATGTTCGGAGTTGGTTTAATCATAAGTGTTTCACCAGTTTTATCAAACAGATTAGGCGCTAGAAAATCCGCTAAAAAGTTTTTTTATCCGACAATCTTGTTCTCGCAAATTGTGGCATTTTTCTCAATGCTATTAATCTTTGCAACCATTCCATTAATGGAGCACATGGGATTTAACCCCAAATTAATGCCCGACATCAAAATTTACACATTTGTATTTGCATTTTCTGCCTTTGGCGGTTATTTACACGTAGGTTTAAGAGAATTTTTGCAAGCTTATGAAATCGTATTTTTCCCAAATTTCATTTCAATTATTGGGATATTTTTGAACCTATTTTTCAATTGGATATTCGCCTTTGGTTGGGGAATAATTCCTGCCATGGGCGCAATGGGTTTAGGCATAGCAAGTACATTAATCCGAACCCTAATGGGACTTTCTTTGCTTATTTACTGCTTGTATTACTTTCATTTTAAATTTGAAAAAATTAGCAGAAAATATTATTCCTCTTTAATAAAAGTTGGTTTACCTATTTCAGTTGCTGTAAGTTTAGAGTTCATAACCTTCAACTCTATGGCAATCCTTATGGGGCGTGTTGATAGTGTTTATGCAGCGGCTCAAAATGTATTGAACGTAATAAGTACGGCTTCTTTTGTAATTCCGCTTTCTATCTCTAATGCTATTGCAGTCAAGGTTGGTTTTGCAAACGGAGCAAAAAATTTGGAAGATGTAAAAAGATATTCCATTACAGGTGTCACTCTATCAGTAGGTTTTATGGCATTTTGCGGTGTATTCTTCGCATTATTTCCATCATTCTTTGCAAGAATTTTCACAAACGATACGACTTTAATTGCAATTGTAACTCCAATTATGTACGCTGTTGCAGGTTTCCAATGTTTCGACGGTCTACAAGTTTCTTGCGGTGGAATTTTAAAAGGCTTGAAGAAAACATTTATGGTATCTTTAGCAAATTTCTTCGGTTATATTTTAATCGGAATTTCTTTAGGCGCATTTTTAGCCTTCAAAATGCATTTGAACCTATTAGGATTCTGGATTGGCATCGGAATTTCCTCAGCATGTGTGGGTTCAATTTTAGTATTTGAAATTGTTAAGACTTATCAAAAATTGTTAAATAATGCACAAGAAGGTCGAATTTAGCGAAAGCTGAATTCGACCTCACCTGCGTAAAGACTAGACTTTACTATTTTGTACAACCAAATGCGATTGTAATATGTTCTTTAGGGTTAACTGCTGAAATTTTAGAGCCTTTTGGATCTACTACGTAAGCAATTTCATCACCTGAAGTTTGGAACAAGCCCATTGTACCTGAAATTGCTGTTCTTGTAATATCCACAGGCGCTTTAAGTGATTCCTTGATAGCATCTTGTGTACTTCTTCCTGCTGCTCTGAATTGACCTTGAGCAGTTTCACCGATTGCGGTACCAACACCTCCAGAAACACTTTCTACTGCGTTACCTAAGTTTGTAACTAAGCCACCTGCAGTTCTTGCTGCGGTACCAACTAATGAGCCAGCCCAAGTGAATGGAAGAGTTAATGTTCTTGCAATAGGGTTTGGAGTGTGTTGTTTATTAATTTGCGCTGTTAGAATTTGTTTTGGTAATTCTGCTGTGCAATCACCATTTTGAATATCTGTGAACGCCAATTTTAACGCACCTTTAGCCTTGCCATTTGGACGGATTACTTCAATAACTTTACCGTTTACGCGAGAACCGCATGGGTAAACTTGACCGTTAATTGTAACTTCTTCCAATGTTGTTGCAGCAAATTGTTGTCCTACATAAGCACTCTTAGCGTTAACTTGGTCTAAAAATTCAAGTTTTAATGTCGGAATTTTAACAACATTTTCGTGTTCTAAGTATGCTTGTTTTGAGTTATCAAGAGGGCAAGCGCTGTTTGCAGTTTTTGGATTGTTGTCGTAACCACCTGCTACACGTACATTTTGAAGCATTGATGCAATATCTGCACGAGTTGCAGTTTTGTTAGGCATAATCATATCTGAATTTGGCATATCAGACAATGCACCATTTTGTAATGCTGTTGCAATAGGAATTTGCGACCAGCTTGGTAAGCGAGAACCGTCTTTGTATTTAGACAAGATTTCTTTAGCTTTACATTCATCAATGTTACAGTTATTCAAACCTTTTGCCATTGCAGTTAAAGCTTCAGCTCTTGTTACGTTGTTATTAGGCATGAATCTACCGTTTGGATATCCTTTCATTAATTTTTCGTCAACGGCTTTTGCAATTAATGGATTTGCCCAATTACTTGCAGGTACATCAGAGAAGATACATTTTGGTTCTAAGCCACAAGTATCCATGTTGAAACCTTTAACTAACATGGTTGCAAATTCTGCACGTGATACGTTTCTGTTTGGTTTAAACATATTGTCAGGATAGCCGACTACAACGTCATTCATAGCTAATTTGTCGATATCACAAGATGCCCAATAGTTGTCTGGAACATCAGGGAAGTAGTTTTGTAAATTAGCAGCTGCTCCCGTCATACCTTTTAAGTTAGATTTTAAGTCAAAAGGTTCGTATGTACGTTTTAATGCATCAATTGAGTTTTCTGTGTGAATATCAATTGGGCAACCTGCTCCGTCAAGGTTCATTTCATTGTTATCAACTGGAATACCGTTAATTGTATCCATATTATTGTTTAAATATGGCAATTGGCTTGCAGCACCTGTCATTGAACCGTCTGATGTAATTGTTGCACCTGCAATATTTGGGTTTAACTCATTTTGTGATGAGCTAACTGAACTTGCGTTCTTTCCGACGTAATTGTTAGTACCATAAATTGCATTCGGATAACCATAAATTTGTTTCATATCTTCTGAATTTACAGTTTGTGCACTTGCACAAGAAGCACAAGTTGGTTGTGCCTTTTTAGCACATTTTTCTTCTGCCAAGTTTTGACATTTACATTTTGGTTTAGCCTTATGACATTTATCACATTTTTGTGTAACCTTTTCACAAGGCGCTTTTTCTTTTACTTTGTTACAAGGGCAAGCTGCCATTGCACTAGCAAAAGACATTGTACTTATACCCACAGCAAGAACCGCTGCTACTGTAAGTTTTTTTAATTTCATTTTCTTAAACCTCCTTATCTGGTTTGTTTTATTTGTTTCCCTAATAGCTATTTGCTTTTCTTTTTTATGATTATGTATTTTAAATCGTTTTATAACATTGTCGAAATTGGTTATATGGGTGGGTAATTTGAAAATAACTTTTTGGCTAATGTTGGAAAAAATTTTATGTTTGCGGTATTATCAAAGTATAGTTAAAAAAGTAATAGAAGGTTGTTATGAAGTTAGGAATCCCTAGAGGTTTATCATTTTACAGTATGTATCCATTTTTGTATGGATTCTTTAGTGCTATTGGCATTGAAATCGTTTTATCAGACAAAACTACAAAAAAAACTCTTTCAAAGGGTTCGTCTTTGGTTGTTACAGAAACATGCTTACCTGTAAAAATCTTCGTGGGACAAGTTCTTAACTTGATTGAAAAAGGCGTTGAAAATATCTTCGTACCTTCAATTCAATCTATCGCACCTAAAATTTATAACTGTTCTAAAATCAGAGGACTTCCTGATTTAATTAGAAACGTTGTTAAAAAACCTTTCAATATGATTGAACCAACTCTTGATAAATCTCAAAAAGGACAAGGTTTATATCAATTCTTGCTTGAATGTGTAAAACCATTTGGCATCGTTGATATGGAAAGAATAAAAAAAGCCTCAAAAACAGGCTGGAGAGTTTATAACAACTTCCAAGTTATGTTAAAATCTGGCATGCCTTACGAAAAAGCTCTTAAAAACGCTATCGCAGGCAAATTGTTAATTGAAAAAGACGAAACAGAATACCCAGTATCAATTGCATTAGTTTCACATGCTTACAATATTTATGATGAACGTGCATCTATGAAGGTTATCGACAAACTTAACAAAATGGGCGTTAAAGTTTATACTGCATACCAATTAACAGAAGAACAACTTGAAGAAGGTGTTACATCACTAGGTCAAGAAGTTTATTGGGCTAACGAAGCTGAAATGACAGGTTGTGCAGGTTATTACCTGAAAGATAACAAAATTGACGGTTTAATCACAATCACAGCTTTCGGTTGTGGTCCTGATTCATTAATGCTAGAACGTGTTACAAGAAAATCTAAACAGTTCAACAAACCGTTGTTAAACCTTACAATTGATGAACACACAGGTGAAGCTGGCTTTATTACACGTCTTGAAGCGTTCGTTGATATGCTTTACCGTAAAAAACGTATGCAAGGTATCGTTGAAGAAGGCTTTGCTCCTACTTCAAATGTTATGGAATTTATTTAGTATTTAAAGCGAACAGGCGAAATATGAGCCTTGTGAGCCTGTCCCCCGTGTGGCAGGGTCGCATAATCACATTGGAAGAATATTGCTAAATTCAGAGTGACATAAGGTAATAAACAAGAGGCGCGAGCGGAACGCTCGCGCCTCGTTTGCTTTTATCAAAATTTAAAATTAACTATTATTGTTCTTCGTTTTTGTGTTGTTCTTCTTCAATAATTTGTTCAGGATTGATATTTTTCTTCCTAGTAATAGCAATCAAGCTCAAGCCGAACATGATTAACAACAATACCAACATATAAATTAAGTAGTGACCAATTGAACCAACAAGAGCTGTTGCAATTGCACCACCTACGATTGCAACAAATGTAATTGTAACTACAGTTTTGTTTTGAGATAAACCAGCCTTCAACAATTTATGGTGAATATGCTCTGCATCAGCTACAAATGGTGAATGTCCCTTCATAATTCTACGTAAAGTAGAGAAAGTGATATCAATAATAGGAACTGCCAAAACTACGAATGGTAGTAAAATTGCCAAAGTTGCTGTTTTCATTACACCTGTAATTGACAAACTTGCCAATAAAAATCCTGAGAACAATGAACCTGAGTCACCCATAAAGATTTTTGCTGGGTTAAAGTTATAAGCCAAGAACGCCAACATTGAACCTGATAAAATAAACGCAATCAATGCACTTATTGAATTTGAAGGTGTCATTGAAACAGCTACAATTGCCAAAGTAATTGAATTTACTGTAATTACAGAACCTGCCAAACCGTCTACACCGTCGATAAAGTTAACAGCGTTACAGATACCTACAATCCATAGTAATGTAATTGGATATGACAACCACCATGCAAGATGTACGACTTCACCCATTTGGAACGGATTAAAGATTGTATCTATTCTCACACCTAAAAGGTAAACTACTGTTACTATGGCAATTTGATTAAAAAGTTTGAACTTTGCGTTTAGGTTGTAAACATCATCAACCAACCCTAACAAGAACATCAAAGAGCCCCCTAATAGAATACCTGAAAGCAAACTTCCATAAGGATAGTAACTTAAAAATACCAACAACAAGAAGGTTAGCATTGTGCTTGTAAAAATAGCAACACCACCAAGTCTTGAAACTGGAATTTTATGAATTTTACGTTCATTTGGAAGGTCAACTAAACCTTCTTTTTTTGAATATGCAATTACGATTGGAACAATGAATATACCTAAAATTAAAGATATAAGCGCTCCGATAATATGCACTTGTGCTTGTCCTAATGTAGTAAGAATTGTCCTATCTCCTATTTATTATTTGTATAATGGGTACTTTTGACAAAGTTTTAAAGAACGTTCTTTCAAGTTCTTTAATGCATTTTCATCATCAGAATTTTTAATTGCTTCTGCAATAATTTTTGCAACTTCTGTCATATCTTCTTCCTTAAAGCCTCTTGTTGTAACAGCAGCAGAGCCAAGCCTGATACCACTTGTAACAAATGGACTTTGAGGGTCATTTGGTACTGTATTTTTATTTGCAGTAATTCCGACAATTTCAAGAACATTTGCCATGTCTTTACCTGTTTTACCTTGTTTTCTTAAATCAAGAGTCATCAAGTGATTTTCGGTCATACCACCTACAATATCCATACCTTCATCAATCAAACCTTGAGCCAAAGCTTTTGCGTTCTTAACAATTTGTTCTGCATAAGCCTTAAATTCTGGTTTTGATGCCTCTAACAATGCAATTGCTTTTCCTGCAATAATATGTTCCAAAGGTCCACCTTGAGTTCCTGGAAATACAGCTTTATCAATACCTAAAGCATGTTCTTGTTTACACATAATAATTCCGCCTCTTGGGCCTCTTAAAGTTTTGTGAGTTGTTGTTGTAACAAAATCAGCATAAGGTACAGGAGATGGGTGAACACCACCTGCAACAAGTCCTGCAATGTGGGCAATATCAACCATTAAGTATGCGCCAACTTCATCTGCTATTTCTCTAAAGCGTTTGAAATCAATAACTTTTGAATAGTTACTTGCACCTGCAATAATCATTTTTGGTTTATGTTCTTTTGCTAATTTTTCAACATTATCATAATCAATAACACCTTCATCATTAACACCATAACTTACGATATTAAAGTACATACCTGAAAAGTTTACAGGTGAACCGTGAGAAAGGTGACCACCATTTGACAAATCCATACCCATTACAGTATCACCAACTTTTAAGGCATATAAAAATACTGCCATATTTGCTTGCGCGCCACTGTGAGGTTGAACGTTTGCATGGTCCGCACCAAACAATTCACATGCTCTTTTTTGAGCCAATTCTTCAATTACATCAATATTGTCGCAACCGTTATAAAATCTTTTATGAGGTTTGCCCTCTGCATATTTATTTGTTAAAACTGTTCCGCAAGCTGCCATTACAGCCTTTGAAGTGAAGTTTTCACTTGCAATAAGCTCAATTGTATTTTGTTGCCTTGATAGCTCTTTCTCTACCAATTCAGCTACTTGAGGATCTGTTTCTCTTATAATATCCAATTCCATTTACACATATCTCCTTAATCTTGTTTAATTATACGGGAAAAATATGTATCAAGCAAGTTATTTACAAAATAGGCGGCGCTTAGTTTAAGCGCCGCCTATAGTTTTATAATTCTTGTGTATTTTAATTAAGTGGGATTCTTAACTTTTGACCTATTGAAAGAGCATTAGGATTTTTCATACCATTTGCTTCTTTAATAGCATTTTCGTGTTTCATAGAATATGAACCATAGAATCTGATAATAATACTTTCTAAAGTATCACCGCTTTGAACAGTATAAACTTCATCTTGTCTTGCACCTGCTGTAGTTGTAGAAGCTTTTGCTGGTGTTGCAGAAACTTCTTTATCTGCAGGAATGAATGTTATAGCTGTATCTTCAATTTTGGTATCAGGAACTTTTGTTGAAATATCTTCAGCAGATTCGTTCATACTTTTCATTGAAAAACCAATCAAAGATGTAATGATTAACATTACAACTGCACCTGCAATAAAACCTGTAATAAGGTAAACTGTTGGTGATTTATCTTGTTTGCTGTGTTGTTTAAAATTATTCCAAAGCATATCAAGTTCACGTTCTTTAATTTGAGGTGCAACTGATTTCACAGCTTGTTTTGGTTGTGCATTTGCTATTTGAGTTTGTCTTCTGTATTTTGCAATATTTTCTAAAGCTTGAATTTTCTCTTTAGATAAATTTGCTCGTCTTAGGGTTGTACTTTTCATGATTTCCTCATATATATAGTCTAGCTTTAAAATCTTTATATTAATATTATCATAGTTAGTGATTATATACAAGATTTGAACAGAAATTTAATATGTTCGTATGAGTTTTTAAACTTTTGCTTAAGTTTTGATTTTTGTCGGTCGAAACCTTTGGTACAAACACAAGGAGAATACGACTCAAATGTCAGAACAAATTTTTGCACCCGAAGAAATGGCACTTTCACAAGAAGAAAAAGATTTAGCACAAAAAGAATTGGAAAACGCAAGATTAGCACATCAAAGATATTTAATTAAACAACAAGACGAAGATTGGTCACAAGCAATTGAAGGTTATATCAATGCTGCAAAACACAATCCTGAAATACCAGAAGTTTACTACCGCCTTGCATTCTTAATGTGGGAAAAAGGTGAAATCAATGTTGAAGCTGCTATTGCTCAATGCAAAATGGCATTAGATTGCTCTCCAGAAAGCGCTAACGCTTACATCTATAAAGGTTATTTTGATAAATTAGCAGATAACTACTTAGATGCAGAAACAGAATTTAAAAAAGCAATCCAATTAACAGGTTTAAAATCAGCAAGACCTAGAATCTTATTATCATTAGCTATTTTAAGAAAAATGGGTCAAGAAAGAACAACCTTCAAAGATTTATTGAACTTTGTATATTACTTCATTTCTGGTTCAATTATGTTATCTTATGACATTCCGTCGTTAAAGATTTTAACTCGTTCATTCAAAGATGATTTTGCAGTTTTGGCTTACCAAAAAACAGGCGCATTACTAGAAAAAATGAACATGTCAAAAGTTGCTTATGGTTTGTATGAAAAAGCAGCAAAAACAACAGGACACAAGGAAGTGTTCTTATCAAAAATGGGTGACATTTCAGTAAAAAATAAAAATCCTGAAAGCGCATTTGAAGCTTATAGAGCTGCTTATGCATCAAACCCTCAAGACAAAGTTGTTTTAATGAAGCTTGCAACTTTAACACAAACATACTTCCCTGAAATGGTTGATGAATCTATTGATTACTATACTCAACTTTTAGAACTTCAACCAGAAGACTGTGCATTTATCTACTATGAATTAGGTCACTTATATCTTAAAAAAGATGACAAAATTAATTCAGTAAGCGCATTCAGATTGGCTTTAGAACAAGACAAAACAAATCCGTTTTACCACAATTCGTTAGCTTATGCTTATCTTAAAGCTGAATTATTTGAAGATGCAGTATCTCACTATAACACAGCTATTAGCATTAACCCTGATAACGAATGGACTGCAATGGTTTGCCACGCTTTAGGTTCAACTTATGCAGAAATTTACGGAAATTTAGATTTAGCAATCGACAAATTTAAAGAAGGTATTGAACTTGATGATAAAAATTACGATTTAAAATTATCATTAGGCGATGCATTAATGGCATCAGGTGACATTGACAACGCTATCCGCTCATACTGTGATGCAATATCAACAGAACCTGACAACTTCAGAGCATACTCTAAAGCTGGTTTGGCTTTATGGGAAAAAGATATGATTGAAGAAGCCATTATTTCTTATCACAAATCTATTGACTTAAATCCTAATTTCGACATTGCTCAAAACAACTTAGGTGTCATTTACCTTGATGGACTAGGTTGTGCAGAAGATGCACTTCCATTCTTTGTAAAAGCAATTGAAGTGAACCCATCTTACACACTAGCTTACTTCAATGCCGCTAGAGCAAACGAAATGTTAGGCAACAAAACTCAAGCAGCCGAATATTACCAAATGGCACTTGATATGAACAGATTAACTGAAGACTTGAATGAGTCTGATATACAACAAAGATTACACTCGCTATTTGAATTATAAAAGATTCACGGGGCTGAAACCAGCCCCTTTTTTTTGCGTTAATTTATTGTCTTATGTAACAATTTTTGCCATGCCTGTTATTTCTGCGTAGAATAATGTTTTATATAAACTATAAAACTAGGAGGTTTTTATGCCTGTAATTAACGAAAAATTCCAAATCCATACAAACGGATTTACCGACATCATCGACATTACCAAGAATGTTCAAAACAGTGTTTACATGCACTCGTTGAAAGATGCCTCGGTATTGTGTTATGTTTCAGGTAGTACAGCCTCTCTTACAACGATTGAATTTGAACCAGGGCTATTGGTCGATTTACCAGAAGCTTTAGAGCGTGTTGCGCCTCAAAATATTGAATATCACCATGACGATACTTGGCACGACGGCAACGGTTACGCACACGTTAGGGCTGCAATTATGGGCAATTCGCTGAATATACCCCTGATTGACGGCGCATTACAACTTGGTACTTGGCAACAAGTAGTTTTAATCGATTTCGATAACAAAGCTCGAACAAGAACCGTTTACATACAAATTATTTACTAATCTTTTGGGCGTTGCATTGTTAACAAGATTTCTTGAGGTATGAAGCTTTCTAATACCCCAAAATCGGCTGTTGCGAAGAAAAATTCAAGCATTTCACCCTTGCCAATATCAATACTATCAAACGGAATACTTATATCTAAAACGGTATCATAAGCAACCTTGATGTTGTCAGAGTTTTGTGAACACCACAATTCGCCAGTTATTGATTTTGAGAATTGAAGCGGTCTTATCATTCCATTTACAAGCGACAAGCGCATTTCTGTACTGAATTTTTCATGCATAATTGGATAAACATCTTCCGATTTGTTTGTTAAACGAATATGCGAAAGATTTTGTTTGCGATCGTTATTACGCATATAAATATATAACTGGTGAATTACGTTTGTATTATTTTCTTTAACTTCTTCATCAATATAAAATCTTAGGTACAAATTATCCTCGTCAAAACCGAATTTAATTTTATCAAAAAGTCTGTGACTTTCTTCATATTTAACCTCTGGGATATTGATTACACCTGCATTTAACCATTCATCATCAATTTTATCTTGACCGTCCATAATCGGAGTAATTGATGCCGTTGGCATGCTTGAAGCACCCATATTCATAACCAATAGAGGGGATTTCAAGTATTCAGGAATTTCTAAATCCAAGTTGCGATAAACATTCTTTAAATGTTCTCTGAAAAGATAATCAAATACATGGTCTTGACCTGAGTGATTAGGTTCACCGTACCACCAGAACCAGTCACTACTTTCTGCCATGTAGATTTCTTGTTGAGCTTTTTCTAAATTTGGATAGTCAGGGTGTTTTTGTTTAAACTCTACAAAATCATCTCGAACATTTTTTAAATAATTCCATGCCTGATTTTTTGTCGGTTCACCAATCCACATTTGGAAGTTTCTGTTTATCCAAGAACCCGAATAAATTTTAGGTAACTTTTTAATATTTTTATCTTTTTGAATATAGTCGCTAATTAAAACAGTTTCTAGCGTATCATCATTTTCAATTAAGCTATAAATCTCTCTTAAAAATCCTGAACCGTCGTCAGGGTAGTTTTCCCAAGAATTTTCACCATCTAGTGCGATTGTCAACAAGTGAGAATCGTCAGGTGAAGCAAAAATTTTACTTTGTACAATTTTAATCCTATCAAACAAATCCTTTGCAGCTTTTTTAGGATCAGTATTTGGATATTCGTAACTAATCAAATTTGGAATCAACGAATCTCTAAAAATAACATCAATTTTAGAGTTCTTTGTCTTGTATTCATAAGGCTTCAACAAATGATATGGATCTGCCAAGTAACCTTTAAAATCTCTTACGAAATCAAAGTTAATTGAATTTGCTAAAATACCTTCGTCAGAAATAGTCCATTCTACGCCTAAGTCACTAAGCATTTCCAAGGTTTTTGAGCTTACACATTGTTCAGGAGGCCAAATACCTTTTGGACGGCGTCCAAAAAGTTCTTCCATTTTATCCAATGCCATTTTTGTTTGTGCAACAGCGTCTTTTGCCATTTTTAAATTTGCTGGCAAAACTTCTGGATTTTGAATATTTCTGTAAGCACATTTGATATCCAACAAAATCGGTAACACTGGGTGATAATAAGGACTTGTTGTAATTTCAATTTTGCCCGCTTCCATAAAGTTACGATACGTTGGGATAATTTGACGGATAATTTCTCTTTGATATTCTAAAATTTTCTTCCTATCATCAAGAGTAAAATTACAACCTTTTTCAGCTAGTTCAGCCAATTCAGGATAAATTTCCCCATAAATTGGGTCGAACCATGCAAGGTTGAACCACGCCATTATATCTGAATATTCTTGAGCTGTATATGCATTTATATCCGCAATGTTTTGTTCCACACGTTTTTCATAAAGCGATTTGTATGCATTATGATGAGAAATCATTGATTGAAAATTTGCATCAAAAAAGTTGCTCAAAATAAATCTTTTATCATCATCTGTTAATTCTTCAATTGGCGAAATACTAAGTCTTGAATGAACATCATGTGCGCCATTCTCACCATATTTTTTTAGAGATTGCAACAAAAGTGGAACAAGGTTGAAGTTCAACTTCAATTTTGGAAACTCGTTCATAATCAAAACCATATCAAGATAGTCTTTAACCGCATGCATACGAACCCACGGCATCAAAAAATCACTCTCAGCACTAAGCTGATAGTCAGGTTGATGCATGTGCCAATAAAAAGCTATTGATAGTTTTTTTTGTTCGCCGACCATTAATTTAATAGTAACGAAAAAAAACACCCTTTGCAAGTTTTTTAATTATTAAAGAAAAACCGTTTGTTCTCTGTCTGGTCCAACACTAATGATTGAAATTGGTATTTCAATCAATTCCTCTAAACGTTTTAAGTAATCTCTCGCCTCTTGTGGAAATTCGTCATAAGATTTCATATTAGATAATGAACATTTCCAGCCTTTGTGAGTTTCATAAACAGGTTCTAAATATTTGTGCATAAACACATCTGTCGGATATTCTGTATAAAATTTACCGTTTCTTTTATCCTTATATGCGGTACAAATTTTTATTTCATCAAAATCATCAAATACGTCTATTTTGGTAATTGCCATTGAAGTTAAACCACTTACAAGCACGGCATATTTCGCAATAACTGCATCAAACCAACCACAACGACGAGGTCGACCTGTTGTTGTTCCAAATTCATGCCCAATTTCACGAATTTTGTCGCCTGTTTCATCTTCTAATTCTGTGACAAAAGGTCCTTCTCCAACTCTTGTTAAATATGCTTTTGAAACGCCAACAATTTCATCAATCATTGTTGGACCGTAACCACTACCTGTACCAGCGCCACCACCGACTGGGTTTGAACTTGTAACAAATGGGTATGTACCGTAATCAATATCAAGCATTACACCTTGTGCGCCTTCAAACAAAATAGTTTTGTCCTTGTTTTCTCTAAGCATATTTTGCCAATCAAAACAAACATAAGGTTCAAAAATCTTTCTATACCTAGCACAAATTTCTAAAACTTCTTTTTTTGAATATTCTTTTAAACCATAAACCTCTTTCAATGTTTTGTTTTTTAACGGTAAAATAATATCAATTTTTTCAGAAAGTGTTTCCTCATCAAATAAATCACCAACCTTTAAAGCACAACGAGCCATTTTGTCAGTGTAAGTTTGTCCAATTCCTTTTCTTGTTGAACCGATTTTACCCTTTTTGACGGTATCCTCTGCCCAACCGTCAACCGAAGTATGCCAAGGCATTGTAATTGTTGCAAGAGGGCTTAATTTTAAATTTGATAAATCTACACCACGTGAAATTAATTCTTTTGTTTCTTGCTCGAAATTTTCAGGCAAAATAACAGTACCAGCCCCAATAAAGCAAATTTTGTCACCGTATAAAATCCCTGACGGAACTAAATGTAATTTATATGTTTCACCCTTGTAAACTACTGTATGACCAGCATTACAACCGCCTTGATAACGAATTACCATATTAGCCTTTTCTGCTAATAAGTCCGTAATCTTTGCTTTTCCTTCGTCACCCCATTGAGCGCCAACTACAACCGTATTTTTCATTTTTATCTTCTTTCTTTCAATTTTTCAATCAATTTTGGCAAAATTTCGAAAACATCACCAACAATTCCAACATCTGCAATCTTAAAAATAGGTGCGTTATTGTCTTTGTTAATCGCAATAATTTTATCAGAACCTGTCATTCCAACAGTGTGTTGTATTGCTCCAGAAATTCCACACGCAATATAAACCTTTGGAACAACTGTTTTTCCTGTTTGCCCCACTTGAATTGAACTATCTGCAAGTCCCATATCAACCGCACCTCTTGAAGCACCAACAGAACCTCCCAACAAATTTGCAAGTTCTTCAAGCATTGCAAAACCTTGAATCGATTTCATACCTTTTCCACCCGCAACAATAATTTCAGCCTCATCAATTCTTGTATCTGTAAGTTGCGTATTAGGTTTAAAATCAATCAACTCTACTCTTTTTTCAATATTAGATAAATCTACATCTATATCAATAAATTGAGTATCTTTTTCAATTTTACATTCTGATTTTTTCAAAACTTTTGGACGTACCGTCGCCATTTGAGGGTAATTTTTGCACAAAATTGTCGCCATCAAATTACCACCAAAAGTTGGACGAGTTGCCGCAAGTTGACCTTTATCATTGATATCTAGTGCAGTACAATCCGCTGTAAGTCCAGTGTTTAAAGTTGATGAGATAACAGGCGCTAAATCACGACCTTGAGTTGTTGCACCCACTAAAACTATTTCAGGCTCAATATCTTTAATTATTTTTATCGCTACACTTGAATAATAATCAGTATTATAATCCTTCAAATCCTGAGAAGTTGCAATATACACTTTATCAAAGCCATTTTGGCTCAATATTTTTTTATTTTCCTCTAAATTTGCAGCATTTCCGATTAAAAATGCTGAAATTTCGCAATTATCAAGTTTTTTTGATAATTTTTGCGCAACACAAGCAAGTTCTAAAACAACGTTTAGAACCTTACCCAGTCTATCTGTTTGAGCGTAAATCAAAATTTCTTTAGGCATTT
Organism: uncultured Candidatus Melainabacteria bacterium; assembly: GCA_937895785.1. Lineage (GTDB taxonomy): Bacteria > Cyanobacteriota > Vampirovibrionia > Gastranaerophilales > Gastranaerophilaceae > UBA6984. The sequence continues at coordinate 32,157 of CALBKW010000146.1, forward strand.
AACACCTCCAGAATTTTTTTAGCAGCATCTTCTGCTGAAAGGTTTTCAAATATTTCTCCACTTGTTTTTTGTTCAGGTCTAAATGCCTTACTTACGCAAGTTGGAGAACCTTTTAACCCCACTTTTTCTGGTTCTATTCCAATATCTTCGTGAGAATAAAACGGAATTTCTGCATATTGAGCTAATTTAAAACCTTTAATCAAAGGTCTGCGAGGTTCATAATCACATTTTAGCATACACAGAACGGCAGGAAGTTTTACTTTTAAAGTTTCAATACCGTCTTCAACTTCGCGTTTTACAAATATATAGCCATTTTCGACTTTTTTGATTTCTTTTACGTAAGTTACAAGGGCGTAACCCAAGTTTGTAGATATTGTTGGACCTGTTTGTGCAGTATCACCATCTGTTGCAAATTGCCCGCACAAAACAATTTCTGCATTTTCTATTTTTGTTTTAACAGCCGCTGCAATAGTACGACCTGTAGCAACAGTATCAGCTCCAGCGAATTTTTTATCAGATACAACAAATCCGCCATCTACACCTATTGAAATTGCCTTACGGATAATTTCTTCAGCTTGAAGCGGACCCATTGTTAGCGCCGTAATTTTTACGGCAGAATTTTTATCTTTTAATCTTAATGCGGTTTCTAGTGCATAACTGTCAAATGGATTGATAACACTTTCAACACCTTCGCGTTGGATAGTATTGTGTTCAGTCCATTTGATATCTGCTGTATCTGGAACTTGTTTTACACATACCGCAATATTCATAGTGCTATTGTTTTTTAGCTTGTTTCATTTGAACGTCTAATGCTGCATTGTGAGCCAACATATAAACTGAACAAATTTTGTAGTTTTTCAAATACCATGCACAAGCATCTTGTGAACAAACTTTTTCAAAATCAGCACCTGCTGACATTAAAGGGCAAAATGGAATATTTTTGTCTGCCATAACCTTACTAACCTTTCTTTAACAAGTTACAATTTTCATCTCTCTTACGTTCTTGATCTTTATAAATTCTTGTTCTATTTATAACTTCATCAAAATCAATTTTGTGCGCATCAAAATCAGGGCCGTCAACACACGCAAATTTAACTTCACCACCAACAGTGATTCTGCAAGCACCACACATGCCTGTGCCGTCAACCATAATAGGGTTCATACTTGCTTCTGTGTAGATACCTTTGTCACGAGTTAAGTTTGCAACTGCTCTCATCATAGGCATTGGACCTACTGCGATTGCGTAATCAACCTTTTCTTGACCCATAATTCTTTCTAAAACTTGAGTTACGAAACCTTTTTCACCTAGAGTTCCATCATCTGTTGTGATAAATAATTCAGTACAAGCATCTTTCATTTTATCTTCCCAGAAGATAAGTTCTTTTGTTCTTGCACCCATAATCATATAAACTTTGTTTCCAGCTTCTTTAAATGCTTTTGCAATCAAATAGCAAGGAGCTGCGCCGTATCCACCAGCCAAACAAACAACTGTACCATATTTTTTGATATGTGTTGGTTGACCTAAAGGTCCAACTAAGTCTGCTAATTCATCACCAACATTTAGCTCTGCCAATTGTTTTGTAGAATAACCTACAGCCATGAATACTAATGTTAAAATTCCGTTTTCTTTGTCTACATCAGCGATAGTTAAAGGTACTCTTTCGCCATCTTTTGTAGCTCTGAATATAATGAATTGTCCTGCTTTTGCGTTACGAACAACAAATGGAGCTTCAATTTGAATTTCGTATTGATTTGGACAAATTTCTTTCTTTGATATAATTTTATAAGACATGTTACTATCCTTCTTTTTGTATAATAAGTTCCAATTTATTATAACACAAGTATAGTTTCATGTATAATAAAAAAATATAAATACAACAGGTGGTGTATGAAGAACATAGCAATAATTTTAGCATCAGGTACAGGCGAACGCTTCGGCGAAAATATCCCGAAACAATTTTATCAATTTGAAGGTAAAACTATTTTGGAGCATGCGATTGACGCTTTTGAAAAAAATAAAAATATTGACGAAATCATTTTGGTTACAAACCCAAAATTCAGAGATTTAGCAGAAGAAATTTTGTCGAAAAATGATTATAAAAAAATTACAAAGCTTTTAAACGGTGGTAAAACAAGAGTTGAAAGTTCTTATATCGGAACATCTGAAGCACCTGATGAGGCAAATGTTTTAATCCACGATGCGGTCAGAGCTTTTGTTACGCAAAAAATTATTGACGATAATGTTGAAGCATTACAAAAATATGAAGCGGTTGGAACAGCCATTGATACAGTTGATACGATAATTCAAGTTGATGAAAACGAGGTTATTACAGCAGTTCCGCCGAGAAAATTTTTAAAACGAGTTCAGACTCCACAATCTTTTAGAGCTAGCTTAATCAAAAAAGCCCACGAATTGGCACTAGCAGATAAAAATGTAAGCTTCACAGACGATTGCGGACTAATTTTGCGCTATAACCTAGCGCCAATCCACATAGTAGATGGTGATGAATTAAACATCAAAATCACTCACAAAAACGACTTAAACATCATCAAAAACATGCTTGGTTAATATATTTGCCACAAACGAGATAAATATGTAAACTAGTGTAATGAATAATGAAGTTTTGATATCAATAATTATACCTGTTTATAACGTTGAAGAATACTTGAGAGAGTGTCTTGATAGTATTCTTGCTCAAACTTTCAATAATTTTGAAGTGATTTGCGTTGATGACGGCTCAACTGATCAATCTTTAGACATTTTGAAGGAATACGCACAAAAAGATTCTAGATTTGTAATTATTCATCAAGAAAATCAAGGCGCTGGAAGTGCAAGAAATAAGGGTATAGAACTTGCTAAAGGAAAGTATGTTCAGTTTTTAGATTCTGACGATTATTTTGAACCTACGATGCTAGAAGAAATGTACAATCACGCAGAAAAATACAATGCCGATATGACAGTTTGTTCAGCTTGCAAAGTTGATGAAAATAAAAATATAATAGAAAGTCAGAATCCTAATTCACCAATAAACCTTGATTTAGCACCTATGGAAACCCCTTTTTCTTGGGTTGATTTTAAAGATGACATTTTCACAATGTTCAACGTTGTCATTTGGAACAAATTATTTTCGAAAGATTTAATCAAAAAAAACAATTTAGAATTTCAAAATTTATCTAGTTGTAATGATGTTTCATTTGGTAATATTTCCAAAATTTGCGCAAAAAGAATTGTTATATTTAACAAAGAGCTTGTAAACTACCGTTTTCACAGAAAAGATAATATTTCTGCAACTAGAGGGAAACATGCCCAAAATATTATACTTGCATTTTTAAAAATAAAAGAGTTTTTAAAAAAACAAAATTTGTACAAAACATTGAAAAATAGCTACATCAAAGCAGGCAAAATGCATATATCTTGGGAAATTGGAAACTGTGACGACTTGGAATATAAAAATTTCACTAAAAAACTAAAAGAATTGATGCCAAAGGATTGGGAACTTTTCAAACCTGTATTGAGAAAAGAATTTCTAACTCTGGAATATTTAAATAACTTTATTGGTAGCAAAAAAGTTATGTTGTGGGGTGCAAGTTTATTCATACAAAACCTTTTGAGTTTTGAAAAAACTCAAAACCCTAATATATTAGGGTTTGTTGATAGAAATCGAGCCTCTTGGGGGAAAATGTGCGGAAATTATAAAATATACTCACCTAAAGATATCAATTCAATTGCACCAGAAGGTGTATTATTAACAGTACTTTCAAATCACGAAACAATATATGAGTCATTAAAAAAGGAGTTCAAAGAAAAATATCCAAATGTTGAACTTTTACCAAATATTTTTATGGAGGTTTTATGATAAAAATTCCTATAGTTTTAGCTTCCGACAAAAACTGTATTTCACAGATGTACACAACGATTTTATCGGCACTTGAAAACAAAAAACAAGAATCTTTTTATGAATTTTATTGTTTAATACCTCAAAAATTTTCAAAATACACAAATAACAAGTTTTACAAACTAGTAAAAAAATACAAAAATGCAAATTTGAAATTTGTAAAAATGAATAATGCATTTTCTGATATAAAAATGCAAATTCCTCATATAACTTACCCAACATTTTATCGTTTAAAAATGGCTGATTTATTACCACAAGAGTATGAAAAGGCTATTTACCTTGATATTGATATTACAGTATTAGAGGATTTGACAGAACTTTTCAATATAAATCTTGAAGATAATTATATTGGTGGTGTACATTCTATAAATTATTTTAATGATTATATAACAAAATCAAAACCTTACTATGATAGTATTGGTATACCAGATATGAGGTATTACATAAATGCAGGAGTTATGCTATGGAATTTAAAGAAAATAAGAGAAGACAATTTAACGGCAAAATTTTTAGAATTATCTAAAAATACATATAAATATATGGATCAAGATATTATAAACCTTACTTGTTATGGGAAAATAAAACACATAGACTTTAAATTTAATACAATGACATCAATTAAACAAAGTTTTTTTGATAAACCAGAAAATCGACAACAGGTCTTTGATTTTTACGGTGAAAAAAGTTTTCAAAATGCTGTTGAGCACCCTGTAATTATTCATTATGCCTCAGATGCAAAGCCTTGGAATAATACTCAAATTTCATATAGAAAACAATGGCTTTACTATGCAAAAAAATCACCTTTCAAAAGTAATTTGAAACAACAATCTATCAAAAGTAAGTTTTTAGCAGTTATTCAACAATACAAGTTAAAAAAAGTTGCCTTTTGGGGGGCGAGTCTATTTCTAAAAGATTTAATTTTAACTAAAAAAATAAAACATCATAGATTACTTGGTATTATTGATAAAAATAGTTCTATGCTAAACGAAAAAATTGGCAATATTCAAGTTTATTCACCTGAAGAATTGAGAACTTTAAATCCTGACATTGTTATTTTTGCGGTAAAAAATAATAATCTTGAGATTTACCCTAAAATTAAAGAATACTTAAAAACTAATTACCCAAAAATAAAATTAGCACCAAACCCTTTTGATGCAGAAAGGAAATCTTAATCATGAAATATGCAAGAATTATTCAACAATATAAATATGACTTAAAAACTTGGAATGGCAATGGCAATCTTGGTGATTGTATTCAAAATTTAGCAGTTGAAAACCTATACAAAGAAATGGGTATGAA
>CALBKW010000147.1 GCA_937895785.1 uncultured Candidatus Melainabacteria bacterium
ATACTTCAACTTGTTCTATATAATCAGAAAGGTTATCTATAAAAACAATGACTTTTTTATCTAAAGAATTTAAACATTCTATGGTATTACTTACATTAAAACCATTTACTGATTTTAATCTAAAAACTGGATTTTTCTCTAACGACAACCGATAAATAGCACTTAGAACAGAAGTACTCTTTCCGCTATAAAATTTTCCAATTATTAAAACAAATGATTTTCCATAATGCTGAAGTTCCCTTTTTATTCTTTTATAAATTGATGTAGTCACCTCACGGTGTATATCAGCATGGTTTTCTATATCAGCTATTGTAGGCTCTGCTCCTAAAGCAAATTTTAAAGAATCAGCTGCATAATTAAAATCGTCAATTTTTTTTATCTCAGTAAAATCTTTGTAAAATGCTACAATATTGTCTTTTGTTAAATTTTTTATTCCTAATAAACTTTGATTCTTTTCAACACTCAATGCAAAAACATCTGGAGGTTCAGGAAGAGATTGTTTTATAGTAGCTAGAAATTCTCCAAATGTCATCTCTATTAGCTGAAGACCATGTTTTTCACATAATTTCTGAGTTAATTTATTTGGATTAGGCTCTATCAGAATCGAGGGGCAAAAACCATCTCTAATTATATTATTTCTTTGATTTACATAAAAAATAAAATCTGGCTCATTAAACGAAATTCCAGAAACTATATAAGGACTCGATGCAAAACTATTTGCAAAAACTTTATACCAAGAATTTTGTTCTCGTATATTGTTTATATACTCATTTAAATCAAAAACATATCCTTTTTCAGGTTCTCTTGAAAATCCATGCAAATGCACTATCTGAACATGACCAAGATTTTCATTTTGTTCATACACATCTTTATAATTTTTAGAAATGCTTTTTTGTTTGCAAGATTGGCATTTTTTATAACTATTTTCTATGCAATCATCAACATTTAAGGTATAAATATTTTTCCAAATAAAGTCACAAAAATTATCATACGTTTTTCCTGGAATGGTATTAGAAAAAACTTTAGTTATATAATTATCTTTATCTTCATCAGAAAGCAATTGTGTTGCTTGGGTAAGAGGTGTAGATTCAGGCAAATTATTTATTGAACAAAGTTGTCTTCTAAAATTATCGCCATCAGGCAATTGATTTCCTTTTGAATCATAACTGTCACGTGATACACCAGCTCCAAGAAACAAAGAATACCGACCTTGTCTTATTCCTTCAATTATCAATTCTATATTATCTATATTTTTCATAAGCTTTTACCTTGTCTTGAACTTTTTTTATCTTCCCAGCAAATCTCTCAAAACCATTCTGAACACTTTCCCTTGCCTGACTTGCAGACAGCTTTTCCAGTTTTCCAGAAACAAGATGTTCAACTTTATCCAATGCCTTTTCAAACTCACTTGTATTACCATCAAAAATGTCCTGAATCTCAACCATTCTGTCTGTCATGTCCAAAACTTCCAAAAGACCTTTCATTTTATGCTCGTAGCTTAAAGAGATAAACGGAATTTCATTATTTATTGCGAACACAACAGAATGATACCTTGCTCCAATTACAAGGCAAGACTTTTTTATTATTTCCTGCTGAATATCTGAATTTTGATTTTCATCAATTACGATAATATTTTTATTTCCAGACA
>CALBKW010000148.1 GCA_937895785.1 uncultured Candidatus Melainabacteria bacterium
TGCGATGTATTCTGAAACAGAAGATTTTTTCATTATTTCAAAGATTTTGTTTAATAATCTTTTTTCGCCGTAAGCAGAAATGAATTTTACTCCTGATAAAACTTCAAAATCGTCATTTGAGTTCATTTTTTCAATCGCTAAATCAAGAGATGTTCTGTCACCAATTGCTGAAAGTGCAAGCGCAGAATTGAATGCGAGTTGTTCGTCTTCTGAAAATGCGTATTGTTTTAAAGTTTCAGCGACTTCATTATCTTTATAATAAGAATAGAATTTTACAGCGTAGCATTTTTCATTGTCGTTGCCGTTAGTTAATAAATCTTTCATCTTGTTCAAAACTTCATCATCAGCGTATTTAGCAAGAGTGTTTGCGATAAAATCTGCATAAGATGGTGAATAATAGCTTAAAAATGATAAAAGATTTTTGAAGTTTTCTTTGTCGCAAGCATGCTCTAAACGTTTTGCGACATTTTGTTTGATAAAATCAAACAGAAAATCATCTTTTGAGACAAGTTCTTCAAAAGATTTGCTGTCTGCATTGTTAATGATATGCGCAGCAGCTTGCTCATAATCAGCTTGATTTTTACCTGTAAGTTTTTTTATTAAATCCATAAAGATTAATCTAGGTAGAAAGCTGTAATTACTTTGTGACCTTCTTCAGCGTATTCAATAGCACCGTGAAGAGTTTTACTTGTATGAGATAAGAAACAGATTAATTGGTTGCAATCGTCAATAATTTCTCTGTTACAAACTCTTGATGCATCAGCAAGAGTCATCATAGCTCTGTCTGGGTGTTCAACGATGTTTGGAACACCGATTAATTGGTCTTGAACGTCAGAAGGTTGTTGACCTATAGTTTGAGGTAAAATTACCTTTAATTTATCTGGATTAGCCTTCATAGCACCACGGATTGTAGCTGCGTTTGTACCAGAAGAACCACCTGATGTAATAATTGTGTTACCTTGTTGAGCCAAAGCTGTAACAAGTGTTTCAATAATTTGTTGGTGAGTAATTGCTAAGTTTCTGCTGCCGATAACCGCAATTCTTTTTGCAGATTGTTGGATTGTAGCCAATTCCATAGCCAATTCATCGACTGTATCAGGAGAATCACTTGAAACTGAGTCTAAATCGTCAAGAGGTACCATTATAGAACCTTGATTTGAACCTTCGTTATCTTCACCTAATAATTTAATTGTTTCGATGTCTGCCATATTTTCCTCTACCTTTTACAAAATATTATGTTATAGTATAATCATATTATCACAAATATATTTTTTTTGAACAGGGGATATGGAAAACATATTAAACAATCTTAATGAACGCCAAGTTGAGGCGGTTAAAACGACTAAAGGACCTTTGTTGATTTTAGCAGGTGCCGGTTCAGGCAAAACAAAGGTGCTTACATCTCG
>CALBKW010000149.1 GCA_937895785.1 uncultured Candidatus Melainabacteria bacterium
GCGGAATCAGCACAGCTGAAAATAAAGCAAAAACAGAACTAAAAAAACTTGACCTGCACGAAAACAGCCAGTTTTTCTTGTGGCACACTTGGTTTTTCGATGTCTTTAACCGACCCTCAGACCGCAACAGGAGCGGCTTTGACATTGTGATTGGTAATCCGCCGTATATAGTTTATGAAGGCAATCATAAAGGTGAATTGGAGTCTATTAAGAAAAAAACAGAATTTAAAATTGCTTTAGGTGGCAAGCTTAATGCATACAAACTATTTCTAGCTAAAGCTCTTTATACATTAACCTCCAAAAATGGAATTATAACACTTATTTTTCAAAATTCTTTTCTTGCTGATAAACAAGCTGAAAACTTAAGAAAGTATATTTTTTCTAATTCAGAATTTATTACTATTGATTCATTTCCAGAAAGGGATAATAAGAAGAAACGAGTTTTTGAAAGTGCAAAAATGAGCGTTTGTATTGTATTTATTAGAAATTGTTTTTCAGATTCAACTTTTTACGTTAACTTTTGGGATGATAAATATAAAACAAGTGGAATATGCACAAGTTTTACTCCTAATGATATAAAGATGATTGATTCATCATCTATGACGATTCCAAGAATAAAAAAAGAATTCAAGGAATTGATTATAAAAATTAAGAGTTTAAAAGAATTGATTAAAATAAAGTGTTATCAAGGTGAGTTAAATATGACGGTGCATCGTCCATACTTTTCGATGGATTCTTCATTTCCAAAAGTTTTAAAAGGAGCTTCAATTCAGAGATATTTTTATACAGAAGACATGAGCCAAGGTGTTGTTGAGTATGTTAATGAAAAGAAATACCTAAAAGATTTTAGAAAGAGTGAAAAAGCTTATCACCATGAATCAGAAAGAATTGCAATGCAAGGAATGACAGGTGCTAATGACAAAATTCGGTTAGTCTCTACAATTTTACCGAGCAATATATATCTTGCACATTCTTGTAATTATATTATTTCAGATAAATCATATAATTTAAAATATATTCTTGGAATTTTAAATTCGAAAATTATGAATTGGTATTTCAGATGTTTCAGTACAAACAGCAATGTAAATAGTTACGAAGTTGAACAATTGCCAATACCCGCCGCAACTTCAGCCCAACAGCAAAAAATCATCGTGTTAGTAGACAAAATCCTTGCTACAAAAAAACAGGATTTCTCTGCTGACACAGGTACATTTGAATCAGAAATTGATAAACTTGTATATGACTTGTACGGACTGACGGATGAGGAGGTAAAAATCATAGAAAAAAACTGAATCGTCAAATGTAAATACTTTAAACTATTTCAGTTTGTCTTTGTATTCAAACAGAAACAAGGGAAAA
>CALBKW010000150.1 GCA_937895785.1 uncultured Candidatus Melainabacteria bacterium
TTACTATAAAATTGGACAATATGAAAAAGCTGCTAAATATTTTAGAAGTGCAATAAATATTAGTCCAGATTTTATAGATGCATATTATAACTTAGGTAGTATATTAGAATACTTGAAACAATATGACTCAGCGTTAGCTGTATTTCAACAAATTATAATAAGAAATCCAGAAGATTATGAGTCTGTTTATAAAGCAGCGTCAATTGCATATCAATTAGGTAAATACGATGAAGCTTTAAGATATACAACATTGATTCCAAGAAGCGCGAATGAGTACGATTTATCAAATAAGTTAGCTTCAAAGATTAAAAGTACAACTCGTCGTCCGGATCCACTAAATGTACCTTTAAGCACTATTGATACAGCAATTCTTCCAAATAGTTCTTATTTGTTTGAGGGAATCCAAGGACCTACAGGCATGGTTACTGATGATTTTGGCAATCTTTATGTTGCATGTTATGCAGATAATGCGGTTACTAAAATTTTTCCAGATGGCAGACGTGTAATTTATGTTAAAGATAAAAAAATAAATGGTCCAATCGGTTTGGCAATGGACGTTTATGGTAACTTATATATAGCAAATTATGGTAATGATAACATCTTAAAAGTTAACAAGCGTGGTGAAGTTTCAGTTCTTTTAGGTAATGTTAAAAAACCTTATGGCTTGTACTTAAAAGGCAATATGTTATATGTTTCATCGCAAGGTGCAAATTCTGTTATTAGGTATAAATTGAAAAATTAGTCTACAAGCCTAGATTATCGAGAATTGAACATACCGAATATGATTTATTTAATGTGAAGAAGTGTAAGTTTTTAATACCATTATCAATTAATTCTTGACATTGTTCGCTTGCAAAATCAATACCAATCTTTTTAATGTCCTCTTTTTTGTCTTGATATTTTTCAAGCTTTGTCATTAATGTTTTTGGTACGGTCACTTTTGCCAATGATAGCATTTTATCTAATTGGTTATAACTGATAATAGGTAAAATGCCAGCAATTACAGGTTTTGTTAAATTTTGCTTTTCTAAAAGTTCAAGATAATTGTATAATTTTGAGTTATCAAAAAACATTTGTGTAAATATTGCTTCTCCGCCAGCATTTAGTTTTTTCTTTAGATTTTTTATGTCTTCGGTAATATTAGGTGCATCTATATGACCTTCAGGATATCCTGCAACACCAATAGAGAAATCTGTGGTTTCTTTCAAGTAGGAAACAAGTTCATTGGCATATCTAAAATCTAAATGACATGTTAGACAGTCTTGTGGTTCGTCGCCTCGAAGAGCAAGAATATTTTTAATATTCATTTCATTAAGTTCTTTTATGCTATTTTGAATATAATTTTTACTTGAGCATACACAAGTAAAATGAGGCATTACATTTATATTTTTGTCATTGGCTAGAGTTTTTACAATAGCAAAAGAGGTATCTTTATTTGAACCTCCAGCACCGTAAGTTACAGATATTAAAGCTGGCGTATGAGTTTTTAAATGTTTAACTTCTTCAAAAAGTTTAGTTGTTTTTTCACCGTTTTCGTCATTTTGAGGTGGGAAAATTTCAAAACTAATAATGGGATTTGTCTGAATTTTACTATAAATTTCACCAAGTTTCATAATATGTTAATCTTAACATAAATTATACTCTTGTACACTTGAAACTTTAAAAAACATGTGCCATAATATTAGTACTTTGCATAGATGTTTATTTTGTTCCTACATTTATACTAAAAGGGAGAATTGACTCTACTGGCATTGAAGTATACCGACCGTAGCATTTGCTGTCGCCAGTCGGAAACGGATTAGTCAAGGCATTCACCCACCTGCGAGACTCCGCAGGCAACAAAATCACATTTGTGCAAAGTTTCTTTTTGTGTTTTCCTTTTATAATTGATATTTTTACTCTTTATGCTATGATTGTCTTAGAATATCTTAGAATACATTATTAAAGGGGTATGAATATGATTATAATTATGGAACCGGGAACATCGGAAGATAATATTCAACGCGTGGTGAAAACACTTGAAAAACACGAGTTTCGTGTAGTATTGAACCGTGGTGATGTAATGACTGTTATTGCTGCTATTGGTGATAAAAGAATGTTTGATCCAAGAGCTTTAGGGTCATTAGAAGGCGTTAGAGAAGTAAAAATCATTCAAGAACCATATAAACTAGCATCAAGAGAAGGTAAACAAGAAGATACTGTTGTTAAATTTGATAATGGTGTTAAAGTCGGTGGACTAGAAAGACCTGTATTGATGGCAGGTCCTTGTTCGGTTGAACCAGAATATCAAGGTTTGTTAGATGTTGCTTATGCCGCAAAAGAAATGGGCGCTCAATTTTTAAGAGGCGGTGCATTCAAACCTAGAACTTCTCCTTATGATTTTCAAGGTTTAGAAGAACGCGCTTTGATTTATCTTGCAAGAGCAAAAGAAAAAACAGGTTTGTTAGTTGTTACCGAATTAATGGATACAAATGATTTACCTATGGTTGAAACTTATGCAGATGTTATCCAAATCGGTGCTAGAAATATGCAAAACTTTGCTTTACTAAAGGCTGTGGGCAAGTCAAAACGCCCTGTTTTATTAAAACGTGGTGGCGCAGCTTCAATTAGAGAATTTTTACTTGCAGCAGAATATATTATGTGTAATGGTAATGACAATGTTATTCTTTGCGAACGAGGTATTAAGTCATTTGACAGTTCCTTTACAAGAAATGTTTTAGATTTGTCTGCAATTCCAGTAATTAGAAAGCTATCTCATTTACCAATTATTGTTGACCCAAGTCATGCAACAGGTAGAAGATACTTAATTGAACCAATGTCAAAAGCGGCATTAATTGCTGGTGCACACGGTATTATGATGGAAGTTCATCATGATCCAGATAATGCATCTTCAGATGGAGCTCAAAGTTTATCAATTCCTCAATTTACAGATGTTGCTAAACGTATTAACAAGTTAATCGGCCGTATTGATTACGATAATAGAATCCAAAAACAAGAATTAGGTATTGAATAATAAATTTAATTTTAAAATAAAGCGCCGATTGCAACGCAATCGGCGCTTTATTCTTTATTTAATCTTAGTAATAAGATATTTGACCTAAAATCGTTTCTTTTTTTGCACCTGTGCAACTAGGAACATTGTTTGGTATTTTGTAATAGGTACAGTAACCTAAAAGTGCAAAAGCCATAACTTCCTTATAATTATTTGAGATTCCATAATCTTCGTGAGTTTTTACAGAAATTTCTTTCGGTAAATAGTGTTTTAAATATTCTATTAAAATTGGATTGTATGCGCCTCCACCGCCTAATATAACCTCGTTAATCGTTGTATTAGGGAATACAAATCGTTCATAGGCTTGAGCTATTGTTTTAGCTGTTAGAGCCGTTGCTGTTGCAATAATATCATATTTGTTTTCAGGTGCTAATCTCAAAGCGTTTTCAATGTATTTTGCTGAAAAATATTCTCGTCCTGTAGTTTTAGGCGGTTCTGTAAAATAATATTCGTCTTCAAGTAGACATCTTAACCAACTATCAGAAATTGTGCCATTTTGTGCATATTTCCCATCTTTATCATAAGGCTTGCCAAAGAATTTGTTAGCACAATAATCTATAATTTCTTGCGGAGTAAATGTCATATTACCCCA
>CALBKW010000151.1 GCA_937895785.1 uncultured Candidatus Melainabacteria bacterium
GCAAAACAATTGATAATTGTTTTGTGAGAGGTTCTAGAGTCGAACGAAGTGAGCGAACCCGTATGGTGTCGGTCAAACGTTACTCTGCCGACGCTCTAAATAAACCAAGACTGTTTCAGAAACGCAATGACTTTCCAATAAAAACTTGGACCTTATAAACTCAGTGTAGCTTAAAAACAGCAGTTATCGCCTTCTCTATTATACCCAATTTAACAACAAAATTCGTCCGTTTTAAACGTACGTGTTTTAACGTACGTAAAAATACGGACAACAAACCTTCAAATAGTCGACAATGTTGTGTTGCGCCATTAAAAATCCTGCCCCGACAGGCTCAGTAAGAAATTTAAAGTTAAGAAAAGCTCAACAGTTTGATTTGTTGGGCTTTTTCTTTCTTTGTAAACAAATGTAACACGATGACTTAAAAGCCTAAAGTTTCCATGTGATTAAGCCGATATATAAAATGTAAGGGAAAACAAATTAGTAGTAAGGGAAATGTGGAATATGGCTTTAAATGTATCTTATGTTCAACAATATTATCAAGGAATTGATGCTCAAACTTTAAAATCAGCAACAAGAAACATCTTAGCTAACGCTGAAGCAAAAGCTACTGCTAATCAAGTTAAAGGTGTTGATGTTGATTTATATAACGGTCAAATCGACGCTATGACTGCAAGACAAGTTGCAATGTCTGGTGCAGGCTTACAAGTTACTTTAAATCACAATTTAGAAACAGCAATTAAATTCTTAAAAACTAAAGCTGCAGAATCAACAAAATCTTCAAAAACTGCAGATGTAATTTCAATTGCTTCAACTAACAAAGATAAAGAAGGTTCAAATCCTTTCTACAACGGCGATGTATATGATTATTCTAAAAAAGAAGAAGAAAAGAAAGAATACTTATTCATCACTGCTGCATAAACAAGTTTTATAATAAATTTCCTTATTTCCTTCCCTATATACAAATTTTCATGCCACCTGTAAGGTGGCTTTTTTTTGTAAAATGTTGTAACGAATTATTCGGGGTGTCGGCAGAGTAATGTCTGACCGACACCTTACGGGTTCGCCCACTTCGTTCGACTCTAGAACCTTTCACAAAACAATTATAAATTGTTTTGCTCGGCAGAGTCGAAAATTCGGACTAAATCATTTTTAAAACTAAAATTGAAGCCAATGCAAAATAAACTGCAAGTCCTAAAACGTCTATTGCTGTTGCAATTACAGGGCCTGAGGCTACTGCTGGGTCAATATTCATTTTTTTCATTGTAAATGGAGTTAATGTACCAATCAAGGTTGCAAGCGCCATATTTATTGCCATTGCGATACCTACGATGAAACCAAGTTCAAAGTTTTGTTGCCAGCCCCAAGTAAATAGCGTTACTAAAACTCCGAAAAATGCACCAATCATTAAACCGATAAAACTTTCTCTCAAAATATGTTTAATCATTGACCCTGTTGTGATTTGACCAGTTGATAAACCACGAACAATAAGTGTAATACTTTGAGTTCCGATGTTACCTGCTAAACCTGCAAGTAGTGGAATAAAAATTGCAACAATTGGTAATGCTTTTAATGTATGGTCAAAACAGTTAACGACGTTAACTGCAATTAATTCACCGATTAAAGTTACAAACAACCAAGGTGTGCGCGCTTTCATTGATGTAAACACGCTACCTTCAAGGATTTCGTCCTCGTCAATGCTACCTGTTGAGATACCAGAAGATGCGTAGATTTCTTCTGTTGTTTCTTCTTCCAATGCATCTTGAGCATCGTCCCATGTAACAATCCCTCTAAGGTGATTGTACTGGTCTACAACTGGTAAAGAGTCAAATTGGTATTTCATAAATACGTCTGAAATAGTATCTCTGTAATCATCAATGTGAAGTTTTACAATATCAGCGTTCATTATATCTTTTACTTTTGTTTTAAATGGTGAAGTTAAAAGCGTTCTTAGTGATAAAACACCTAGCAAGTGGTCTTGTGTATCTGTTACATAGACATAGTACAAGTCGATGTTATCTTCTTCTGCTTTTTCTCTAATGTAGTCCAAAACTTCTTTTACTGTCATTTCTTGAGTAACCATCATAAATAACGGTGTCATCATACCACCTGCGGTATCTTCATCGTAGTTCATCAATTCACGAACTTCAGAAGAGAACTTTTTAGGTAAAGAATCCAAATACGCTTCGGTATCGTCTTCTTCCATGTCACCTAAAACGTCGGCTGCGGCATCGTGTGGTAAGTTTTGGATAATTCTTGCTGCTAAATCAGTGTCAATATCTCCTAAAATTTCAACCTGTAAATTAGGAGGAAGGTACTCAATCATTTCAGCAGCTTTGTCTTCGTCAATAAGATTGAAACATTCTAAACGTTCTTCTGGCTTTAGTTCTTGGAAAATATCAGCCAAATCGGCAGCGTGAAAACCGTTCAATTCTTCGGCTAATTGAGCGGTTGTTTCATCGGCTAGGATTTCACGTATTCTGTCTACGGTTGTTTGAATATCAATCATAGTTTTATTATATCCTAAATATTTTTTTTAGTTTATAATAATTTTATTAAGAATTTTTTGAAAAGAGGAATTATATGCTAAAAGATTTATACTTAAAAGAAGTTGAAAAAGCTATTGATACAGCGATTAAGGCTGGAAAACTTGGTCAGATGACTGAATATACTGCAAATTCATTAAATGTTGAAAAGCCTAAAAATCCAGAGTTTGGTGATTTTGCAATCAATGTTTCATCATTGGCTAGAAATGCAAGAATTGCACCTCCTCAAATAGCAAATGCAATAGTTGAAAACTTGAAAAAAGAAGGTTATGAAGTATCTGTAATGGGTGGTTTTATTAACTTTAAGACTGGAAAAGAACTTTTAGCAAAAGCTATAGAAGAAATTTTTATAGAAAAAGAAAATTACGGAAAACCTAAAAATGTTAAAACAGAAAAGATTAATTTAGAATATGTTTCAGCAAACCCAACAGGTCCATTTCACATTGGGCACGGTCGTTGGGCTGCAATGGGTAGTGCTTTAGCAAATCTTTTAAAATTTTATGGACACGATGTATATCAAGAATTTTATATTAATGATGCTGGTTCTCAAATTCAAAAATTGGGTAATTCCTTAAAAATTAGAATTAAGCAAGAGTTAGGTGAAAATGTTGATTTTCCTACTGATGAGGTTGAAAGAAAAAACTTCTACCCTGGAGATTACCTAGTTCCTGTTGCCAAAAAATTCTTAGAAGATAATAAAGAATTAATGCAAAAAGTTCAAAATGATGTAGACAAAATTGACTTACAACTTGTATGCGATTATGCAAAAGCAGAAATGGAACGCTTGCAAAGAGCATTATTAGATAACTTTAGAGTTCATTTTGACAAATTTTATTCAGAATTAACTCTTCACCAATCTGGTAAAGTAGAAGAATCTTACAAAAAATTAGAAGAAAGTGGTAAATTGTACGAAAAAGAAGGTGCAATTTGGTTTAAATCTTCTGAATACGGTGATGATGAAGATAGAGTTATCAAAAAAGCTGATGGCTCAAATACATACTTAACTGCTGATATTGCATATCACAAAGACAAATTAGACAGAGGTTTTGACAGATTAATTAACATATGGGGTGCTGACCACCATGGGTATGTAGCACGTGTTAAGGCTTCTATTGAGGCTTTAGGCTATGACCCAAATAAACTTGAAGTTCTTTTAGGTCAATTGGTAAATCTTGTTATCAACGGTGAACAAACAAGAATGGGTAAGCGTAAAAATATGATTACCTTAGATGATTTGATTGAAGAAGTTGGCGTTGATGCAACTCGTTTTTGGATGTGTATGAGAGATATTGACAATACTCTTGATTTTGATATTGAACTTGCCAAAAAATCTACAGATGAAAATCCAGTATTCTACGTTCAATATGCACATGCAAGAGCTTGTTCAATCTTGAGAAATGCAGTTAATGACAGAAAAGACACTCAAACTGGCGAAACAATTAAAGCGCCTTTAACACAAGAAGAACTAGACAATTTAGTTAATAATTATGATAAAACTTTAATTGAAAATGACATTGATAATGCTAAAAAATTAATATTAAAACTTGAAGAATTTAAATCTACAATCGTAAATTCAGCTAAAAATAGAACAGTTTATACAATTTGCAGATATGTTCAAGAACTTGCAAGTGAGTTCCATTCATTCTATAACGCAACAAGAGTAATTACTGATGACAAACAAACAACACTTGCTCGTTTATCTCTAGTATGGGCTGTTAAATCAGTATTAGAACAAGGTTTAGGTATTCTAGCTGTTTCAGCTCCTGAACATATGTAATAAAAATTTAAAATGGCGGTTTTGAGTTAACCCTCAAAACCGCCATTTTTTTATATAAATAAACAATTAAAGTCCAACGAATTTCATTTCACCAAGAATATCTCCGTGAAGAGTTTTTACGTGGTTTTCAAATGGAATATTTACCCAATCCATCTTTTTCAACATACTAAGAGTTGTGATTTCTCGAGCTTTCATGTCGCAGTCTAAAATTTTAACAAGGATACCTTCTGCTTCATCAAGGTTAACAACAATGCAAAGTCCGCCAGCACCAACTTTTGCTACAAGATTGTTTGAATTTTCCATTATTTTTGTATCTAATCGGTCTTCTCCACCAATTATGTATGGATAATGACGAAAGGCATCACGTATTTTTTTATATTTTTCAGATGAAAATAGATTTAGATAGCCTTTTAGCATATTTTTTAGGGGCATTGAGCAAATAGGAACTCCGCAACCGTCCTTAGTTACAGGGTAATCTTCGTCTGAAACTTCACAAAAATCATAAATTCTGTTCTTAATTTCTTGTTGAAGAGGATGTTCTGGTTGATCGTAAGTATCTAAATCCCAGCCATTTTTTTTGCAAAGCGCCAACATCATGATGTGTTTTCCAACACAATTATTATGAAAAACTGTAGGTTTTTCGCCTGATTTAATCATTTCTTCTTGTGCGGTTTTAGAAATAGGTTTATGAATACCGCATTTTAACTTACTTTCATCAATGCCTATTTTATTCAATAAGCGTTTTGCAAGTTCTACATGACATTTTTCGCCAGCATGAGATGCACAGCAAATCGCAATTTCTTCTTCTGTAAAATCAAGATTATAATCAATAATTAATGAAGCTTGAAGAGGTTTTGCGCATGAACGTAAATAAAACGGATAACCGAAAGTTTCACCAAATGCGAAGCCAGAAGAAACCACAAAACCAAGGTGTTCTTGCTCAACAAGTCCATCTCTAAAGTATTTTACTAATCGTTGTGGTAAATAGCTATCTGGATACATTATTTTTTCTTAAACATTGATAATAACTTAGCTAATTTAGCTTTTAAAATAGTGTTTTGACGTTTCAATTCTTCAATTTCAGCAACATACTTGCTATCATTAGCAGTAACACCTTCTGGAATAATAGATGTATCTAGGATAAATCTTTTTCTAGCTTCTTCTTTTATTGTAATTAAAGATGCGGTGTCTTTTTCTGTAATGTAACCCAAATCAATCATAACTTGAGCGATTTTAGATTTTTGACCTGCAGCAGTAAGTTCCTTTTGTTTTCTGATTGTCATTTCCAATTGGTCAACATTAATTTTTCCAACACGTTTGAAATATTCACCAGTTCTGAAACGTCCAGACATAAAGCCAGCCATTGCAACAATTTTCATTGGTACAGGAGCTTTAATCATATCTTCATCAATCGCAGTCATAAAAAGTTTGCAGACTTCTTCAAGAGTCCAAAAACGATTTAATGCAATTTCCATTATCGAAAGACCTTCATCTAAATCTTCCAAAAATAGATACATGTTTGGTTCAAACCCTTTTTTGCGTTCTTCTAATTCTGATTTGCCAACGTAAGAAAGAACAGGTACGTACAAGTGTAACAAGTCGGATTCTTTTCTATTAATGAAATCTTCAGAAAGCATAGATTGTAAATCCTCGTACAAATGTAAGAAGATTACTTGTTTAATCCAAAGTGGAAATTCTTTTAATTTTTCTATGAAATTGTTTAATAAATTTTTCTTCAAAATACTCTCCATTAAGTATTCTTTTTTATCTATTATATATTATAATATAAATAAAGGCAAGTTTATTATATAAAAGAAAAACTATAAAAGAAAAACAAAAGGAAGAAAATGAGCGTAGACGGTTTTTCAATGTCAAGTTTGGGACTCCCAAAAGATATAACTTCAGCACAAATGGCGGCGAGTACAGAACAAGCTGTTTTGAATGCAAGTGAAAAGGTTGTTGGCAAAATTGACAGAGCTTTAAATAAAAAAATTGATAACAATACTGACGAAGAAAAAGAAAATAAACAATTTTTTGAAGATGGATTTCAAGATGATGACGAGGACGATGATGATAATGATGGTCAAAATGAAGATACTCCAAAATCAACTATAAATCCAGACGAGGTTTTTAATGATGGTATTGCAAAGAAAAAGCGTAGCCGTTACAAAGCTCCAATAATAAGTGATCCAGAAAATATTACAGTAAGATTTAACAACGGCTTGAATAATATTGAACTGTATAATATAGTTACTAATAAAACAGTGGAATCTATAGCTACCGAAGATTTTGTCAGTATGGTAAACAAGTTAGATTACAATTCAGGAATTTTATTAAACAAAAATATTTAGAGGTTTTATGAATCCATATTTAAAGACATACCAAAAAAATGAAATTGAAACAGCATCTCCAGAAAAAATATTGATTTTGCTATATGATGGCGCTATTCAATTTTTGAACAAAGCGAAAATAGCAATGAAAAATAACGATATTCCAGAAATACACAACAATATAATGGGCTGTGAAGAAATTATTGAAGAATTTATAAATACTGTGGACGAAGAAAAAGGTGGCGATTTTGCTGTTAGAATAAAGGCTTTGTACCAATATTTTTATAACACTTTAGTTATGGCAAATATAAAAAAAGATGAATCTAAAATAGATGAAGTTTTAAGACATTTGGTAGAACTTAGAGCAACTTGGAAACAAGCAATTGCCATTGCAAATAGTCAAAGAGCACAAGCTTCAACTGGCTCTGATTACGAAGGTTAATATGACAAAACAATTTGATCAGTTAAAAATATTATATAAACAAATTTTAGCGACTTCGGTTGAAATTAAAAATTTGATTGAACGAGAAAATTATGATGAAGCTTTATCAAGAGAAACTCATAAATCTCAGTTAATCAATAAGGTTAATTTCGTTAAAAACACCTTTGATTTAAGCGATTTTGAGCAATCTACATTGCGAAAAGTTGTAGAAGATATCCAAAAACAGGAAATGGAAAATCTTGAAAACTTGAAAACTTTAAAAGATGATGCTGCTGCAAAGCTTAAAGCTCTGAATGCAAAATCAAAGATTACAAATAAATATTCAGGTGATATTGAGCCACAAGAGGGTTCAATTCTTGACATTAATGAATGATTTTGCTGTAAAATATAGTTATGAGTACAACAAAAAATGATAAAGTAAAAAAAGTCGCAACTACAATTTCAATTTTTTCAAATTGTACACTTATTGTGATGAAGATTGTTGCAGGCGTTGTTTCTGGAAGTATTGGTATTATTTCGGAGGCAATTCACTCTTTTTCTGATTTACTAGCTTCTTTTATTGCTTATATTTCTGTCATTAAATCTTCGCAACCCGCAGACGAAGATCATACGTACGGGCATGGAAAATATGAGGATTTATCTGGTTTTATTGAGGGTTGGCTAATTATATTCGCCGCTCTTTACATAGCTTATGAAGCAATCAAGAAAATTGTATTACACGTAGATGTGGAAATCAGTGTTGATTTAGGTATTTACGTAATGGCGCTTTCAGCTATAATCAACTGTTTCATAAGTTGGTATTTGTTTAGTGTTGCAAAGAAGACATCTTCGATAGCTGTTTATGCAGATGCTGAACATTTGAGAACTGATATATTATCGTCAGTAGGAGTTTGTTTAGGCTTAGTTCTAATTAAGATTACCAATATTCATATATTAGACCCGATAATTGCATTAGTTGTTGCTACAATTATCTTGGTTGCTGGGTTGAGAATATGTAATCAAGCAAAAAACAATCTTGTTGATAAATCACTAAGTGAAGAAGAAGTTGAAAAAATTGAACAAATTGTTGATAGTTTTATTGATGGTTCTGAGTTGATTACAATCAAAACACTACGTACTAGAAAATCTGGTATAAAAAAGAATATAGAACTTGTAATTGAAGCAAATAAGAATATGACAATTGAAAACAGTCACAAACTTTGTGACAAAATCGAAAAAAGACTTAGCGAAACTATTGGCAATACAGAGGTTTCAATTCATTTAGAACCAAATATTGAAAGAGTGCCAGTGTAAAACTACACTTGAAAATCGTAAAAAAATACGTTAAACTGAATATTATTATTTAAAGAGGATAGCTTATGAAAAAGTTTAAAAATAAAAAATGTTTTGCCTTTACTTTAGCCGAAGTGCTTATGGTAATGGGTATTTTAGGTGTAGTTGCAGCGATTACAATTCCAAACTTGAACAAAGATATTGGAGATCAAGAAAGGGTTGCAAAGGTTCAAACTGTTGCTACCGATATTGAACAAGCATATAAGGTTGCACTTAGAAAATATGAAGATAATTGGGACAATACATCTTATGGTCCTCGAATTTTAGAGTTTATGCAAACAAAAAGAACTTGTGATATATCAAGTGATGATTCTTGTTTTAAAGATAGCAATATAAAAATATACAACAACTCAAGTAAAACAGTTTCTTTCACTGCTGGAACTGCTGCTATTTTTAATGATGGCTCGTCAATTTATTTTTATCCAGAAACGCTTTCTGGAAGTATTTCTGAATTTAACGGTTTGTCGGATGCTAAACAACTTGTTTATTTTGATATAGATGGTCCAGACAAAGGTTTTAATACATTGGGAGTCGATATTTTTTCAATTATTCTAAATGATACAGGACTCTTAATACCTTCAATAAACTATTTTAAAGATGGTGATGCTGCCTATAGAAATATAGATTACACATACTGGATTCTTAAGTATGGAAATGCTGATTATTTGCATTGTTCTGATTTGAGTGAAAGTAAAACAACTTGTAATTAGTTAATAACAAAAAATAGGGCTGGAATTTCATTCTAGCCCTATTTTTTATTTATTTAGTCACTCTGAATTAACTTCAAGGGCGCATTTTTGTAAGAAGGCGTAACTATTAGTTAGCAAATCTAAAGTGCATAATGTCGCCGTCTTGCACAACGTAATCTTTACCTTCCAATCTCATAACGCCTTTTTCTTTTGCCATTGCATAAGAACCATTGCAAGCTAGGAAATCATCATAAGAGATAACTTCAGCTCTGATAAAACCTTTTTCAAAGTCAGTGTGGATAACTCCAGCGGCTTGAGGAGCTTTTGTTCCTGCAGTAATTGTCCAAGCCTTAACTTCAATTTCTCCAGCCGTAATGTATGTTCTAAGATTCAATAGGTGATAAACTGATTGAATCATTTTTTCAATACCAGAGCTTGTGATACCAAGTTCTGCTAAGTATTCTTTAGCTTCTTCGTTAGATAATTCTGCAAGTTCTTCTTCAATCTTTGCAGAAATAATAACCATTTCTGCACCGTGTTGTTTTGCGTATTCGCCAACTTGTTTTGTGTATTCATTGCCGTTTACAACATCTGTTTCAGAAACATTAGCTGCGTAGATTACAGGTTTGATGCTCATTAATTGAGTTTGACTTGCGAATTTTAATTCGTCTTCATCTTCAAATAAGTCGTTGATGTTGATGAATGATGCCTCTGAAAGTTTGTCGTAAAGAGTTTGCATTACTTTAACTTCCATTTTAGCTTGTTTGTCGCCAGAGTTTGCAACTTTAGAAGTTTTTGCGATTCTTTTTTCTAAAGAAGCCATATCTGCAAGAGCAAGTTCTGTGTTGATAATTTCAATATCATCAAGTGGGTTAACTTTGCCTGATACGTGAATTGTGTTAGGGTCGTCAAAACATCTTACTACTTGAATGATAGCATCTGTTTCTCTAATATTTGCTAAGAATTGGTTGCCTAAACCTTCGCCTTTGCTTGCACCTTTAACAAGACCTGCAATATCAACGAATTCAATGGCAGTAGGTACAACTTTAGCAGCGTGAACAAGTGGTTCAAGTTTGTAAAGTCTTTCATCTGGAACTGCTACAACACCAACATTTGGCTCAATTGTACAGAATGGATAATTTGCACTTTGAGCATTTTTAGCGCTTGTTAAAGCGTTGAATAGTGTTGATTTTCCTACGTTTGGTAATCCTACAATACCTGTTCTTAACATTATAATTATTCCTTTATATTTGTGTGTACTCGTTAATTATACAACAAACATAAAAGGATAATTTTAATTTTCTTGTTTATCGCCTTGTTCAACAGTTACTGGTATATGGCGAACAATAAGAACTTTTGTAATTCTTACGCCATCAATACCTTTAACTTGCAATGTCAAATTCTTCCATAAAACAGAATCGTCCATTTGTGCAATTCTGCCTAATAATTTAAGAATTACACCTCCAACAGTGTCAACGTCTTCTTCTTCATATTCTTCTTCGTTTTCACCAAAGAACTCAGCCATTTCATCAAGTCTAAGCATACCGTTAGCTTCAAAAGTGTTTTCCCCAATTTCTTTGATATCAACTTCTTCAACTTCATCAAATTCGTCTTGAACTTCGCCAAATATTTCTTCAAATACGTCTTCTAGGGTAATGATACCTGCGGTTCCGCCGTATTCGTCAAACACAATAGCCATTTGACCTTGGCATTTTTTAAATTCTAAAACAATATTATCCATTGTGATTGTTTCAGGAACAAACAAAATCGGACGTTTTAATTTTTCAATATCAAATTTTTCACCTTTTAATACTGATGCGTAAAGGTCCTTAACGTGGATAAATCCGATAATATGGTCGATATCCTCTTCGTATATTGGATATCTAGTGTATTGATTTTCGCTTGTAAGTTGGTTTAATTCTTCAAGTGTAATGTCTTTAGGAATACAAATCATATCTGTACGAGGAATCATTACTTCTTTTGCTGTCAAATCAGAAAATTTGAAGGCATTGTGCAACATCTCTTTTTCTGTTTCGTTTAAAACACCTTCTTTGTAGCTTGCATCAACCAACATATCTAATTCTTCTGTTGAGTGAGCCAAAGAACTTTTTGGATGAGGTATTCTCATCATTTTTAATAGCAAGTTTCCAAAACCGTTTAACAACCAAATGAATGGGTGGAAAAGTGTCGAAATTATGCTCATCGGTCTTGCAACGAAAAGGGCAGTTGCTTCTGTATATTGCAAAGCAATTGATTTTGGGACTAATTCACCAATAGCAACGTGCAAGAAAGTGATTAGTGCAAAAGCTATTGAGATAGAAATGGTGTGAGTTGCTACACCTTGTGCTAAATGAGGTAAAAAGCCGAAAATAGGTTCAATAATATGGGCTAAAGTTGCTTCACCAACCCAACCTAAACCGATACTTGAGATTGTTACACCCAATTGAACTGCGGCTACAAATTTGTCTAAATCATTAATTTGCTCTAATGCAACATCTGCAGTAGAATTTCCGTTTTTAGAAAGTTCTTCCATTCTTGTTTTACGAACTTTCACCATTGAAAATTCTGAAGCAACGAAAAATGCATTCGATAATAATAAAAAGCAAATTACAAATAAATTAAATATCGTACTGACTGTCGAATCCATAAATTTTCTTATCCTTTTATTTACTATTTTATAATATATCATGGAAAAATGCAAATATTCATGTTAAGATTTTACGGAAAGGGTACGAATTTTGAGATTAGACAAGTATTTAAAGGTTTCAAGACTTATAAAACGCAGAACTGTTGCAAACGAGGTTTCTGATATGGGCAGAGTTTTGATTAACGACAATCCTGCAAAACCTTCTAAACAACTAAAAGTCGGTGATATTATTAAGATTGAATATCACAACAGAACTGTGGTCGCAAAAGTATTGATTATACCTCAAAATAATGTAAGTATCCAAGAGGCAAGCACGTTATATGAATTAATAGAGGAATAAAATGCACGACTTATTAGATTTTCACGCAATGATACAATATTTTCAACAGTTTGGAACTTGGGGGCTAGCCTTAAATTCATTTATAGAAAGTTTCTTTTTAGTACCACCTCCAGACTTTTTGTTAATTATTATGGATTTGGCAAAACCTGAAAAAGCCTTATGGTACGCAACTGTATGTTCTATTGCATCAATTTTAGGTGGTTTAGTTGGTTATTTAATCGGTTATGTTGGCGGAAGACCTGTATTTAACTGGATTTTTAGAAAAAATCCAGAACAATTTGAAAAAGTTGAAGCGCTTTACGATAAATATGGCTCAATTGCCGTATTTTTTGCAGGATTTACACCAATTCCGTACAAGGTTTTCACAATTGCAAGTGGTGTATTGGGTATGAATGCTTGGCACTTCACTGTTGCAAGTTTCTTCGGCAGAGCTGGAAGATTTTTCCTAGTTAGTATTGTTTTAATGATTTTTGGAGAATGGATAAAACAATATCTAGAACTTGTAATTCTTGCAGTATCAGTTGTTATTGTAATTTTCTTTGTAGTGCTATGGCATAAAAGCAAGAAAAGTCTAAAAAAATCAACTGAAAATCAAGAAGTAGCTCACGTTGAAGAAAATAAAGATGAAAACGCTATTCACAATCTATAATTAGACTATATTGCCTTCAGTTGCAAGCTCTTGAAGTTTTTGATATAGTTTAATTTCTTCTTGTGAAAGATTTTTAGGAATTTCAATATTTACAGTTACAATCATATCGCCAGTTTTGTCACCTTTAGTTAATCCTAAACCAGCAAGGCGATATTTTTGTCCAGAATTGGTTTTTGGCATAATCTTCATAGAAACATTACCTGAAGAAGTTGGAACATTAATTGTAGTCCCTAAAACAGCCTCTGGAGGTGTGATTGGGATTGTAAATAAAACATTCAAGTCATCGTATTTAAAATTAGAATTGTTTTCAATAACTACATTTAAGTATAAATCACCGTTTTTACCGCCATAAGAGCCTTTATTACCCTCCGATGGGATTCTAATTTTAGAATTAGGTTTCACATTTGCAGGAATTTTTACGGTAATCTTTTTATGTTGAGAAACTACTCCTTTTCCATCGCAAACAGGACAATTCATTCCGTTTGCAAAGGGTCTTCCGTGGCAATTTGTACATTCTTGAGTCGAAAGAATATTGACAGTTTTGGAAACTCCGCTCATTGCCTCAAGCATAGAAATAACAACATCGGTTGTAATGTTAGAACCGTTAATAGGTCTGTGCTCAGTCTTTTGTTTTGGTTTTGGTTGCGGTTGTGGTTTTGTTTTTAAACCGTCTAAAAATTCATTAAATATGTTTTGAAAATTGTTTGTATCTTCTTTTTTAGCTGAAGTTTGTTGTCTTTCGGCACTTTTAAAAACTTCCTCTTGTCTTGCAGTTTGTTGATAAGCTTTTTTCGCCTCTTTCTGAGTAGCTCTATCAGCAGTTGATTTATTATAATTAAAGATTCCTAAAAGTATGTCATAGCGCTTTCTTCTTGTTTCATCAGAGAGCGTTTCGTAGGCTTCAGTTACTTCTTTAAATTTTTCAACACCACTTTCGCCTGCTATATCAGGGTGATATTTGCGAGCTAATTTTCTGTACGCAGATTTTATCACATCGTTTGATGCGTCTGGTTCTACCCCTAAAATTTCGTAATAATTCTTTCTTTGCGCCATATTAATATAATAATAGAATTTTTTTAAATGGCAATTGTCCTAAGATACGTAACAAAGCTATTCAATTTAGAATAACGATTTTAAGGCTAATGCGATTAAAATTAACCCTGCAAAGATTTCTAAATACTTTGTTGAAAACTTCTTTAGGCAACAGCCTGACCAATAACCAACAAGTGCAAACATAAATGTTGTACAAGCAATTAAACATGCTGGAATAAGGATTGCAGTTTTTGTTAATGAGATACTAATTCCAGCAGCAAGAGCATCAATACTTGTTGCAATTGCAATCATAAATAAGCATTGAAAAGACAAACAAAGCGGAACTTCTTTATCTTTTTCAAATGCTTCTTGTATAAATTTTATACCTAAATATAAGAATATTGCAAAAACTAGCCATTTGCTTGCTGGGGCAACATATTTATAAACGACTTGAGTTGAAAAATAGCCGATTGTTGGCATTATACCCTGAGCTGCACCAGTAAAAATAGCTAACATCAATGAGTTTCGAACTCTTTTGTCGGGTAAAACAAGTCCATGTGCAAAAGATACAACGCAAGCATCTATTGAAAGTGCTATTGCAAGCAATATGATTGTAATTAAACTCATTTTATACCGACCTCAATTTCAAATAATCTATTCCAAGGATAAGAATATTTTACCTTAAATTTAGCGCCTGTAAAGTTTGCTACCCTATTTTCAAATTCTGTCATATCAATTTGGCAAGGTTCAATTAATGTTTGTCTTACATTTGCTTGATATGCCCAATCGTCTAAAAGTCTTATTGTTTCTAGTTTTTGAAAAGCTGTATGGTTATATTTTTTTGCTAAAAATTTAACTTTTCCTGCACACAATAAACTTCCCAAGGTATTTGCGGATGTGTTCCAAGCGGAATATCCATAAAATTTCTCATTCATTTTTGAACTTATAAAATGCTCAACGAATGCATTATCTGCGCCGTTTGCATTTCTAACATCGGCAATCATCACGTTATCTGTTAATTCAAATTTTCCTGAAAAAAGTTCTGTAGGACGTTTCATAACAATTTCACCTTGATGTTCTTTGAAATTGTTTACAACAAGTTTTAAATCCGCTTGAGAAGGTTCAACAACTTCAATATTAGCAAGTGAAAGTTGTCCCATTACTGATTTTTCAATTGAAACATCTTCATAATTTGAAATTAAATTTTTATACTCAGGTTCAGTAAATTCAACACAAACCTTCATTTTACCTTGAACAGCTCTTGCAAAAAGAGTTAGAGGTATTTCGTCAGCGCCTGTTTTTGTAAATCCGCCAAGTTTTTCCAATGCTTGAGCTTCTTGAACGTTAAATCCATATTCAGCGCAATCATCTTTTGAAAAAACTAGAGTATCAAAAAGTCCTTCTTTTTGCCATTCCAGATATAATTTGTTAATCTCAAAATTACGTTTTCTTGTGTTTAAATAATCATCCAAAATATCGTCTGGAATTAGACGTTCAATACAGCTTTCACACCCTAATTTATGAGTTTGATATGAATAATCAAAAATCTTTTTACCGTATTTGTTCCAATATTCTTTTTCTTCTTGATTAACGTTGTTATTTGAAATTCTCATTATGCTTGAAAAGGCGTAGATTCGAGAATTATTTTCTTTTAAAATTTCCTTTAATTCTTCAACTCTTGCCTTGATTTCTTCAAAAGTTTCTGGACATCTACGAGAAGGAATTAATCCTCCATAAGCAATCGTATCAAGAGATATAACCATTGCATCAACTTGCGGAACTTGTTTCAACCATTCAAAAAGTCCTTTTATATCGGCACTTTTAGTTAAATCTCCAAGCATTTTTCGCTCAGGAATAAAAAGTTCAATACTTTCGTCAATGTCTGCTATATCTTTAAATAAGTTGTAGCAAACGGGTCTGTTATCAATAGGTATTACACAAATTTTCATAAATTTATTATACTAAATAAACTTTATAATGTATGACTTTTTACAAAAATTAAGTATAATTTTGTTATGAAGAAATTTATTTTGTTAATATTTTCAATATTCATATTTAGCGCAAATGCAGGTTATTGCGTTATTGATGCTGCTACAGGTGAGGATATTAAAGGTTATAGGGGTGAATTACCTGATTTGACAGAGCGTTTCCAACGTTATGTGCCACAAACAGCTCGTCCTCAGTTTAAATCAGTAGATGCCTTTAACGTATCAAAAGGATACAAGCCAGTACCTAGAGATAATCCAACCTATGTTAATGTAATTTTGAAGAAAGAAAAAGTTTCTCAATTTGCAAACGATATAAACCAGTTATTGCCAAATATTGAACGTTTACTTTATTCAATAGAACATGATGAAAACGAACAACTTTTTGCAGCACGTGCAAATGATTTGTATGACAATGTTGAATATTTACGTAAAAAATATCAAGATGCACCAGAAAGGTTTTATCCTGCTTATGATGCTTTAATTACTGTTGCAAATCGAGCAAGAGCAGTTGTTGCGGTTCGTAACGAAGCGATGATTTACAATAAATACCTTCCTTATCAAACAGAAGGTTATATGTATACACCTCAATACATTAACGAGCAATTAACCTATCTTCACCAAGAATTGACAGAAACAATTTCTCTGATGAAAGACGTTAACTAATCTTTTTCAGGTAAGTATTTTGCCCAATGTTCGTCTAGGTTTTTAATAAAATCGTGCGCATTAAGAACATCGTCTTTGGATATCGGCGGTAAGTCTTCATTCATTCTTAGTGCAACTTTAGTTTTTTCTTTTTCACTAATGTCTTCCAAATCTGAAACTCCTAGGAATGCTGTGCCAAAAGTTTTTCCGCATTTGTTGCAAAATAATTTTACAACTAACATAGAATCTTCTTCGCGAATAACTTTTATTGAATTTTCATCAAAATCTGCTTTACACCTTGAGCAGCACAGATTTGTAAACATAGCCCTAATTTTATTTTCCATAACACGAAGTATTATACTCCAAATGGATAAGTTTAAAAATAGCCCACATGTGGAATTTATATATTGTTAAATAAACAGGAGCCCCACCTATGTTTACACTCTCAGTACTTACTCTCGGATTTATCGTTTATGCAGCTTGTGTAATTATTCCAAGCGTATTAGATGAATTAGTACATACACACTAATTGTATTTATGCTAAAATTCTTGTATGCAAGAATTTAATCATTATACAGTTATGAAGCACGAGGCCGTTGATGCATTAAATTGTCAAAACGGCTTAATTTACGTAGATGCAACACTTGGCGGTGGTGGTCATAGTGAGTTAATTTTGCAAAAAATTCAACCAGATGGAAGATTAATTTCTTTCGATATTGATGACGATGCAATTAACTATTCACGTGAAAAATTAAAAGATTACAAAAACTTAACAATAGTAAAAGACTCTTATACAAATATTAAGAAAGTTTTACAAGACTTAAATATTGAAAAGATAACAGGCGGAATCCTCTTTGATTTGGGCGCTTCATACCATCAATTAACAAAACAGGAACGTGGTTTTTCGTTTACTAAAGATGCTCCGTTAGATATGAGATTTAATAAAGACGCTGATTTTAGCGCTTTTGATGTCGTGAATGGCTACAAGGAAGAGGATTTGGTACGTATTTTTAGTGAATATGGTGAAGAACATTTTTCAAAAAGAATTGCCAAAGCAATTGTTGCCAAAAGGCATGTAAAATCAATAGATACAACCTTAGAATTAGCACAAATTGTTAAAGATGCAACACCTTCAGTAAAGAGTCGTATACACCCTGCTACAAGAGTGTTTCAGGCTATTAGAATTGAAGTGAATAATGAGTTAAAAAATATTAAAAATACTTTGAATGATGTGTTGGATTTATTAGATTATGGTGCTATAATAAGTGTAATAAGTTTTCATTCACTTGAAGACAGAATTGTAAAAGAGCAGTTCAAATATCATTCGGCAAAGTGCCACTGCCCCAAAGAACAGTTAATATGCACTTGTGAGCCCCCTAAGCTTGAACTAATCAATAAAAAACCAATAACTGCAAGTGAAGAAGAATTAAAAATAAACCCACCTTCAAGAAGTGCCAAACTTAGAGTGGCAAGGTTCATTAAAAAATAATAATGATTTGAAGATGTGGGAATGTGTATTAGAAATCTCGGGTAGGAAGTTAAAAAATTGCAACAAGAAATTTTGCACTTGAACTATAACGAATTTAATGAACTTGAAAGCTATGAGTTTGAACTCCCAGAAGAAACCGTAATCGAAGGTATCTTTGAACAAGAGGATGATGAAAAGCAAATGGCAATCAGAAAATTGAATTTCACTCTATGTATTATGTTAATTGCATTAATTGCGGTTACCACAGTTAGCTATTATTTTGCAACAGCAAATGAAATGACTTTAAATCAAATTAGTCGTGAAACAGTTGTTTTTAATGAAGAAAATGCAGAACTTGAAAATCAGTTGGATAAATTAAAATCGTTTAATAATGTTGATAAATCAATGCAAAAAAATAACTTACTTTCAAAAGCAAAACAAGTAATAGAAGTTACAGAAGTTGATACTGCAAATGTTGCTAAAGTTGATGCGGATCAAAAAGTTTTGAACTGGGCAATTGGCTATTAATTTTTAAGTAAATTTTCTTAACGATTATTATATTTAATTTTCCTTATGATACAATGGTTATAAGGGGTTTTGACATTGGAACGCAGAAAAATTACAAACGATGAAAAATTTAAATCATTCGATAGGCGCTTAGGCTGTTGGCAAGTCGCTTTTGCTGTGTTTGCAATTGGTTTAATCATTCATTTATTCTTTTTGCAAGTAGTTGATTTGAAAAAATTAAAAATAAAAGCAAAAAAACAGCGTAGTGCGCAAAGTTTTGTTTTGCGTGGTGATATTTATGACCGAAACGGCATTAAATTGGCATCAGACAAAGTCTTGTTTGATATTTATGCAAGAACTCCTGACTATGAACACACCCCTGAGGAACTTGCAAATATGCTTGCTCCTATTTTAAAAATGCCCAAATCTACTTTGGTAAAGCGTTTAAAGCAAAAAACTATTATGATTTCTCTTAAAAAAGGTGTTGATAGACAAACTCACGATGAGATTGCAAAATTGCACCTAAGAGAAATTCCGATGGATAAAAGAAGTATTCGCGTGTACCCACAGGGAGCAATGGCAGCCCACGTTTTAGGGTATTATAATTTTGATGCAGATATTGCTGCAGGTGTTGAATTAACGGCTGCAGATAGGCTAGAACTTATTGAAGGTAATACGCAAATTGAAAAAACTCCCAAAGGTGATATTATTTATGATTTTACGACAGATCCTTTGGCAACAACTCGCCCTATGAAGGGAAAAGATGTTACTTTGACTATCAACACAGCAATTCAACACGTTTGTGAACAAGAGTTATTAAAAGTTGTTACAACAAGAAAGGCATTGAGGGGGACTGTAATTGTTACAAATCCTCGAACAGGTGAAATCTTAGCGTATGCTGTGTATCCTTATTATGACCCAAATAACTATAAGAAAGCGACATATAACCAAATTAAAAACTGGACTTTAACAGATGTATTCCCACCAGGGTCTACTTTTAAGATTATTACAGTAGCTTCCGCAATGGAATTGGGAAAATTGAACAAATACACAAAAATCAATGATACTGGTAAAATAAAAGTTGGTTGGTGGGAAATTGAAAATTACGATTATAAAAAACGTCCAAACCCAGGTATGATTTCACTTGTATACCTATTTGAACACTCGAGTAACGTAGGTTCAGTAAAAGTTGCTCAATTGATGACCTCAAAAGAGTTTTATGACATGTTGAAGAGATTTGGTTTTGGTGAAAAAACAGGAATTGACTTACCAGGAGAATCTCGAGGTTTGTTAAAACCTGCCAATAAATGGGATTCATCAGACCATGCAACAATGGGGTATGGTTATGGTACATCTGTAACAGCAATGCAAATGGTTGATGCTATTTCAGCACTTGCCAATAATGGCGTTAGAATTACACCTCACGTAATTAAGTACACTCAAGAAGAGGCTCAAAACAAAATTCATTATACTCAAGTTTTGAAACCTGAGGTTGCAAAAGACGTTACAGAATTGCTTATGACGAGTATTAATAATGGTAAATCGCCGATTAAAATGGATAAATATAATGTAGCTGCCAAAACGGGTACATCTAAAAAACCCAAAGATGATGGTAGTGGTTATACAAAATATTATTACACCTCAACTGTAGGCTATTTACCAGCAACAGACCCCCAGGTTCTAATTTATATCACTGTTGACTCAGCTCAAGGTGGTGAAGTTTGGGGTAGTACAATTGCTGCACCAATTTTCAAAGAGGTTGCATCACAAGTTGCTCGTATTTTGAACTTGAAACCTGATAAAGCAGGCTCAGATGATTTAAAAGATTAAATTTAAAGGAGTTATAAAATGGATTTAGATACATTAATAAAAAATCTTGATTGTGAAAAAATTAATTACAAAAATGTAGAAATAACAGGGCTTTCATACAATTCAAAAACTACAGAGGAAGGTAACTTGTTTATTTGCTTAGTTGGTGAAAATACAGATGGTCATGAATATGCAAAAATGGCAGAAGAAAAAGGTGCTGTGGCTTTAATGGTTGAAAGAAAATTAGACAGTGATTTACCTCAAATTCTTGTTAAATC
>CALBKW010000152.1 GCA_937895785.1 uncultured Candidatus Melainabacteria bacterium
ATAAAGTATTCCCAAACTCAATAATTGCCATGTTTTGAGCATGTTATTAAGTTTTATTAAGATAATATATACTCTGTTATATATAGACTTAGTAAATTAATAGCAAATGCGCGGGTTTCAGACGAAACCCGCGCATTTACATGGTTTTAAGTTTTTTATTAAATTAATTATTTGTTATCGTGAGTTGACATCAAAACTTTGTCAATCAAACCATATTCCATAGCTTCTTGAGCTGATAAGTAGTGGTCACGTTCGCAATCTTCAACAACTTTTTCAACTTTTTGACCTGAATTTTCTGCAATAATTGTTGTTAACATCTTTTTCATACGTAAAATTTCTTTTGCTTCTAATTCAATATCAGTAGCTTGACCTTGCGCTCCACCTAAAGGTTGATGAATCATGATACGAGCGCTTGGCAACGCCATTCTTTTACCTTTTGCACCAGAGCAAAGCAAGAATGCACCCATTGATGCAGCTTCACCAATACAAATTGTTTGAACATCAGCCTTAATTAATTGCATTGTATCGTAAATTGCCATACCTGCTGTAATTACACCACCAGGGCTGTTGATATATAACATGATATCTTTTTCAGGATTTTCGCTGTCTAATAACAACATTTGTGCAACGATTGAATTTGCCAATTCATCATCAATTTCGTCGCCTAAGAAAATAATTCTTTCTCTTAAAAGTCTTGAAAAAATATCGAAAGAACGTTCACCTCTTGAAGATGCTTCAATAACGGTTGGAACGTAGCTTAGAATTTTATTTCTTGTTGTGCTTTCCATTTTATCTCCTTTGTTTATATATTTATCATACTATAAATATACAAAAATCAAATTTTTAATAAAAATAAAAGAGAGCTTTCGCCCCCTTTAATTTATTTATTTGTTAAAGTATTAATTTTTTCGGTGATAATCATTTGTGCATTAGCGAAAAATTCTGCATAATCAAATGTCTTAACAGTTTCAAGTATTTCGTTGCCCTTTTCCATAAAATATTCTTTATTTAGTTTTACAGAATTGATTTCACGGTCATAATTTCTCTTTAAAGGAACATAGAAATCAGATAAACCACCACCCATATCTGCGATATCATCAAATGGAACTGATGTAACATCTACATCTCTGTTTCTTAATTCAGTGATTAAGTTTTCAAATCTTTCATCGACCAAAACTCTATTGGGACCAACAACAATAATGCTTGATGCATATTGTTTAGCATCTTCAGGTGTAACATCAATGAAATCCCATTTAGCCAAAGGTTTTGGTATTTCACTTGTAATAGCAGACGGTACTCTTACTGCCAATTTTGGACGAATTAGAGTTAATACATCATCTAAGTGAACAAATCCATTAATATCAATGCTATAAACTTTATAATTTGGACCTAAAACTGATTGCAACCATCTTACACCATTTGAACTTGTTGCTCTTCCTGAATGACCAACATAAACATTATGTCCATCAACCAAAACATCATTACCTTCAATATACAAAGATTTTTCAGGGAACGTTGGTGATGGAATTGGTGCTGCAACGTATCTGATAGAAGGATCTTCTTTCACTAACGGTTTCAAAATACGTCTTACAATAAATCTATTTTTGTCAATCATTGGTGCGCGAGTGGCACATTCAATAACGTTGTTACCAATTACAACAAATGAGTTTTTGGGGAACAAGAAGTTATTACCTTGTTGAACATATTTCATATATTGCATTTCAGCAGCATCTAAAACTTCTGGATTCAATCTTTGAACATTAACATTTTTGCCTTTTAATTCTCTTGCAATATCATCAGCTTGTTTAGAAATTCCTGAATATAAAGCTGGATTTACTTGCTGAATAGGTTTTCCTGCATCAGTTTTCATTTGAGCTTCATTTCTAACAATGTAACCGTATCCAAGAATTGATTTATGAATTGATGGAACAGTAAGCATTTTTTGAGAACCTAATACAACAGTATCAAGAGTATCCCACTCATGTTCTACATAAACTTTAGAATCTCTGTTTACAGTTTTTGTTGGAACTAACATAAAACCAATAATCAAAATGGCAAGCACAAAAGCTGTAATGTTAATAATTTTTCTCATACTTTATAATCTATCCTTAATAAAAAATCAGAGGAGTGCTTTTTAAGTACTCCTCTGTGTTATATTCTACTGTTTCAAGAATGTTTCGTAATTTCTCGCCAACAAGTGAGAACGAACTTGGTTAATTAAATCTAAAGCAACCCCAACCATGATGATTAGTGATGTAGCTCCGATACCTTGCAATGTCTTGATGCCAGTAGCATAAGATGCAAAAGATGGAACTAAAGCAATTAACCCTAAGGCAATAGCACCTATGAAAGTTGTTTTGCTCAAGATTTTATCCAAAGCTTCTGCTGTTGGTTTACCAGGTTTAATCCCTGGAATTGAAGAACCGTATTTTTTCAAATTAGTTGCAATATCTTTTGGTTGCATATTTGGCATAATAGATGCATAGAAGAATGTCAACGCAAAGATTAGCAAGAAATAAATGATGTAATACGGAATACCGTCAGGACTTAAGAATTGAGTCAAGCCCATAACTGAATTTTTAATCCAACCCGCTGGTAAGTTAGCTTGGCCAACTAAACTTAAAGCTGTTGTTGGGAATAACAAAATCGCGATAGCGAAGATAATCGGCATAACACCACCTGGATTAAGTTTAAACGGAATAAATGTGTTTACACCGCCATAAACTTTGTTACCAACTTGGCGTTTTGGATTGATAATAGTAACTTTTCTTACTGTTTCTTGCATAACAACAATTACAACCATTGTTGCAAAGAAGATAAGAAGTAACATAAATAAGCCAAAGCCTAAAGATGAATCTCTAGCTACCATTTGTGCAGTTCTTGATGAGTAAATTGGTATACCAGAAATGATACCAACAAAGATAATCAACGAACCACCGTTACCG
>CALBKW010000153.1 GCA_937895785.1 uncultured Candidatus Melainabacteria bacterium
ACTGTTCCAAAATACTATTTTTCTTCTGTGCATCATTAATTTTATCATTTGTTATTTTTATCAGTTGCGATGCTTCTTTTAGCTCACCACAGCCAATACATTTTCTCAACTTTTGCATCTTAATTTACTTCTGCCAATTTTTCTAACTTCAATTTTTGGTCATACTCAATTAATAAATGTAAAAGTTCGTCTAAATCGCCATCAATTACGGTCCAAACATTTAAATTTTGACCGATACGGTGGTCAGTAAGACGACCTTGAGGGAAGTTGTACGTTCTAATACGTTCACTTCTATCACCAGAACCTACTTGAGAACGACGTAAGTCAGTGATTTCTTTTGTTTGTTTTTGGACTTCTAAATCATACAATTTAGCTTTCAAAATTTGCATAGCACGTTCTTTATTTTGTAATTGAGAACGTTCTTCTGTACAGAAAATCATAATTCCAGTTGGCTTGTGGAATAAACGAGCTGCTGTTTCTACCTTGTTTACGTTTTGACCACCTGCACCACCAGAACGAGCTGTAGACATTTCAATATCTTCTGGTTTAATTTCAATTTCCACGTCATCAACTTCTGGCATTACCGCAACAGTTGCTGTCGATGTATGTACACGTCCTTGTGATTCTGTTTGAGGAACACGTTGGACACGGTGAACACCTGATTCATATTTTAATTTTGAATAAACTGCATCACCTTTGATTGAAATAATAATTTCTGAATAACCACCCGCTTCACATTCAGTTTTTGAAAGAATTTGAGTAGTCCAGCCTTGTTTATCAGCAAATTTCAAATACATACGAGCTAAGTCACCAGCAAAGATGTTAGCTTCATCACCACCTGCACCACCACGGATTTCTAACATAATATCTTTGTCATCCATAGGGTCGCGTGGAAGAAGTAAAATTTTCATTTTTTCTTCGTATTCAACAATTTTTGCTTCATTTTCTTCAATATCAGATTTCAAAAAACTTTTCATTTCTTCGTCTGATTCAGATTTTATCATTTCTTTTGCATCATTAATAGCATCTACAGCTTTTTTCCAAGCATAATAAAGTTCAACAGTTTCCTCCATTGACTTTCTTTGCTTAGACAAATCTCTAAATCTATTATAATCTTGAATTACAGCAGGATCAGACAGAGTTAAGCCTAACTCATTGTATTTTTCTTCAATCTGCTTAATTTTATCCAACATATCTTTCATAACAAGAAACCTCGCTTTTAATAAAATTATATCAAAAACAAGATTTCTTGCAATTAAGACATTTTTAAAGGATTCAGAATGACTTTAGATTTGGTGTCACACATTATGTCACCCTAAATTTAGTTCAGGGTCGCATTATTTTATCAGAAAGACATTGCGATTCTGAAACCGTCTTGATTTATTCGGGTTAGAGTTGGAGTAACGTCCAACTCTAACTTTCGGGCTTACGCCCTACCGAAAAATCGCAAGTTCAGAATGACATTAGGTATTGTTTTATTGGAATAACATATTAAAGCGCCAGTGAAATATTTTCACTGGCGCTAGATTATACTTTTTACTCATTATGTAAAATAAGAGAAGTCTTTTGATGTATGTTGAGATATGATATTTTTGATTGATTCATATTCTGTTGTCAATGCTGAATACTCTGTATCAATTCGTTTCGCTTGCATATCTAACATTTTTTCTTTCATATTTATTTTATTCATTTGTGAATTATATTCTGCTTCGGCTGCTGCATCATCTGACTTATCATAATCTTCAAGAATATCGGTTGCTGATGCTAATGATACTTCTTTGCCATCCTTCATCAAGGTTAAGTATCCGCTCAATAAACCTTGAATTAAGAATTGTGAATTTTGTAATTGATTGTAAAACTCTTCTGCTGCAGAAGCTGGTTGACCACTTTCTTTAGCTTCTTTTTTAGCTATATATGTATCATAAGCATTCCATGCACTTTCTGCGGCTTGATATTCTTTTTGATAGTTTGCATATTCTTGTTCATATTTAGCTTGCTCTGGATCAACGTAACTTGAATCGCTAGTTTTTAATTCTTCTTGAGCAACACCCTTCGCTACATCAAGTGCATCATTCCAAGTTAACTCTTTGTAACCAGCAGAATTGAATGTGTTTTTTGCTTGTTTTTCCCATTCAGCAACTGAATAACCTTTTGAGTTATATGTCATTGTGTATTGTGTAGAAGTATTCAAAGAAACTCTTGCACTATCACATTTTGTACCAACTGAGATGTTTTGACCACCAATGCTGTTTAAAGCAACAGCCATCAAACGTCTTGCTAATTCAGAAACATTCAAGAAATAGAAGTCATGGTCTGTACCACCTTTATCAGTACCATTACCGATAATTGCATTTCTCGCATCATTTTTAGCACCATTTGTTGCTTTACTTTCACTATAATGTTTATTCTTATCTTGATAGCCATTGATATTATTTTTTAAATTATCAATAAAACTTTGAGATGCTTTTTGCAGACCAGTAAGATCTTTCAAACCTAAACCAGATGCTATAGATTTAATAATTGCATCAGCAATATTTTGAACATTCTGTTGGGCTTGAGCTACAGGCACGCCTTTTTTATCACCATCATCGCCAATACGAACAAGCTTATCTTGGTCTTTTGTAGTTTTAATCAAATCCCACAAATTACTAGTTTGAAACTCTTTATTTGCATTTGCTTGGCTTTGTAGGTGAGAACTATTCCAAGCTGACAAAGTCACGCCTTTTGAATTTTTAAACAGTTCTTCAACACTCGCTGTTTTAGTAATAGCAGGATATTCACCATAGCTATTCTTAATATTAGCTAAACGAGCTTGCCAACTATCTGCCTCTTGCAATTTGTTTATACTGTAATTTGCTTTAATATTATCTAATGATTTTGAGTTATTAACAGGAGGTGTTATTTCAGAAGGACGCTTACAAGTTGGTTTTTCAACTGGAACAAGAGGTGCTTCTTTTTCTGGAACTAATCCATCAGAAGCTCTTGCTACTGAATAGCCTTGTGATACCAAAGTTGTATAACTCATTGGTATTGTATTTGTTCCATCTGAGAACGATAATGTTTTGTTGCTTAATGCTTTTGTATATTTGTCTGACACGCCTTGTTGGTCACTTGCCAAACGTATTTTATCCATAGCAATTCGTTGTTGTCTCAATTCTACTGATGACAAACGTGATGTGATTGTTAATAGTCTTGCTTGTGATGCTGCTAATCCCATACACATATTCCTTTCGTTGCTACCTACAAATTACATGTCGGTACATGTTCTCAAAAACTTTAGGACATGTTAAGAAATTGTTACAAATATTATACCATAAAAAAAAGGGAAGATTGATTTCTCAACCTTCCCTTTTTGTTATTAAAAGAATGCTTATTTCTTTTCTGGAACAGCAACTGGTGTTGCTGAATGATTTGCAGCATCAACTTGTTCTGCCACGTCTGAATTTTGTTTTGCTTGTTGTTTTAATGCAGATTGAATATCTGTAGGATTATAATCTTTGTTTACATATTCAATTTTTGCATTTTTCTTTAGGCTTTCGATGAATTTCTCAAGAACATCTACTTTCTTTTGGTTTTCCAAGTATAAAATAATTTCAGGTTTAACTTTTTCAAATGAATCTTGACCTGCAGCTTTTCTGTCTGTAACCATAATAATGTGGTAACCATAAGTTGTCTTTACAATACCACTAATTGTATTTGGTTTCATAGAAAATGCAGCATTTGAGAATGCATCAACCATATCTTTTTTGGCGAAGAAACCTAAATCACCACCCATTTTGGCAGATTCAACATCTTCTGATTTTTCCTTTGCAACCTTTGCAAATTCTGCTGGGTTCTTTTGAACTTCAGCTAATACAGCTTGAGCAGTTTTTAATTTTTCTGCCATTTGTTTTTGAATCATGTCATTAATTTGAGCATCTGTTAAGTCTGCATTTTTAGCATCTGCCTTAATCAATTCTTTCATTTCTTCTGGGTTAGCAGCAATCAAGATGTGTGAAGCTCTAACTTTGTCTGGATATTTGAATTTTGCAATGTTTTGGTTGTAATATTTTTTTGCATCTGCATCTGATACATTAATTTTTTCAATCATATCA
Organism: uncultured Candidatus Melainabacteria bacterium; assembly: GCA_937895785.1. Taxonomy (GTDB): domain Bacteria; phylum Cyanobacteriota; class Vampirovibrionia; order Gastranaerophilales; family Gastranaerophilaceae; genus UBA6984. The sequence continues at coordinate 4,095 of CALBKW010000153.1, forward strand.
ACCAATTTTTTCATTTTAACTTCTTCAGTTAAATCTCTTTTAAATTCAGCCAATGTAACGCCGTTTTGTTTTAAAATTTCATTAAATTTTGCTTTTGAACCTACTTTTTCAATAATATTTTGAAGTTCTTTGTCTGTATCAGCTTTTGTAACTGTAATGTGACGTTTTTCCATTTCATCATTAATTAAAGAACGAATAATCAATTCGCTTACTACTCTGTCTTTAATCATCAAGTACATAAAGCTTTGTTTATCTACATTTTTCTTGTTCAAACCAAACATTTGCAATGCAGGATTGTTAATTGTTTGATTGAATAGCTTATCATAGTCAGCTTGAGTAATAACTTTGTCGTTAACCTTTACGATTGCATCATTACCTTTCAATGTACAACCTGTAAACAATAAAGCTGAAAATAATAGAATCGCCAATAATTTAATTGATTTCATATAATTCTCCTTATTATTTGTCTTTATACTCGTAACAAATTTTATTAATATAATAAAACAAATCAGTCAAAATGTTAAATGTTTCGTTAAAATTCATATACTTATTGTTAAGCAATATAATTGAATTCCCCTCAGTACAAGACTTAGGCGCTTGTGAAAACTTAATATTTTTTGTAATATTTGATGGCAATTTAGCGCTTATAATTCTCCATTCTGGCGCTGAATACGGCGTATAAATTCTTATACTATCTGCGGTTTCTCTGATTACAGTTATTTTAGCTTCTGTCGCTGAAAGTCTTAGTCTTATAAGTTTAATCAAGTTTTCTACTGGTTCTGGCGATTTTGCAAATCTGTCTTTCCATTCATCTACAATATAATCCAACTCAACTACGGATTTTACATCAGCTAGTCGTTTGTATTCAATCATCTTTTGTTCACTTGAACCAACCCATTCATCTGGAATATATGCTGTAATGTTTATATCAACAATTGTTGGCGTTGTATTTTCAATCTTTTCACCTTGAATTTCGTGAATTGTATCTTCCAACAATTGACAATATGTATCAAAACCAACATTAATCATGTGTCCGTGCTGTTTTGTACCTAATAAATTACCTACACCACGAATTTCGACATCTCTAAGCGCAATTTGATAACCGCTCCCTAAAGTTGTAAACTCTTTAATAGCTTTTAAACGTTTTATCGCTTCTTCTGTCAAATTCTTATTATGCTTATAAAAACAATAGCAATAAGCTTGTTTTTCACAACGACCAACACGACCTCTCAATTGGTACAATTGAGCCAAACCAAATTTGTCCGCATCATGAATTATTATAGTATTAGCGTTCGGAATATCTAGTCCAGATTCAATAATTGTAGTGGAAAGCAACACGTCATATTCATAATTTGCAAAATCAACCATAACTTTTTCAAGTTCTGATTCATTCATTTTGCCATGCCCTACACAAATACGTGCATTTGGAACTATTTTTTGAAGATGAAGTTTAAATTCTTCAATCGTTTCAACTCTGTTATAAAGATAGAAAACTTGTCCTTCTCTATCCAATTCGTGAACAATCGCATTTCTTATTGCTGTATCATTTTCTTCTCCAACAAACGTCTTTACAGGAAGTCTATTTTTAGGTGGAGTGTTAATTATAGACATATCTTTTATACCAGAAAGTGACATATAAAGAGTTCTTGGAATTGGAGTTGCTGACATTGAAATAATATCAATATTTTCACGTAATTGCTTTAATTTTTCTTTATGTCTTACACCAAATCTATGTTCCTCATCAATCACGAGCAAACCTAAATCTTTAAATTGAACACCGTCTTGAAGCAATCTGTGAGTACCGATTACAACATCACATTCTCCCAATGCCATTTTTTTTAATGTTTCTTTTTGTTCTTTAGCGCTTCTAAAACGACACAACAAATCTACATTCATAGCAAAAGGTTTAAATCTTTCTGAAATAGTTTGATAATGTTGTAGCGCTAAAATTGTTGTTGGAACTATAACTGCAACCTGTTTGCCTGAAGTTATAGCCTTGAAAATTGCACGCATTGCGACTTCAGTTTTACCAAATCCAACATCGCCACAAATAAGTCTATCCATTGGATTTTCAGATTCCATATCGCGTTTTACATCTTCTATTGCTCGCATTTGATCTGGAGTTTCAACATATTCAAACGCTTCTTCCATTTCAATTTGCCAATTTGAATCTGCATCAAACTGAATCCCCTTACGCATTTTACGTTTTGCATAAAGTCTTAGCAAATCATAGGCAATAGTTTCAACTGCTTTTTTTACTTTCTTTTTAGTATTTTCCCAATCATTACCACCCATTCGTGATAACTTAGGTTTTACTGAACCAGAACCTCTGTAGCGACACAACAGATTAATCTGTTCGGCAGGAATATGTAATTTATCTTTTCCCGCATATTCAATCGTCAGATAATCTTTTAATTGCCCATCAATTTCTTGTTGAGTAAGACCTTGATAAATACCAACCCCATGAATTGTATGTACAACGTACTCTCCAGCCTGAATATCATTAATACTTTCTATATATTCAGCTTTTTCCTTATAA
>CALBKW010000154.1 GCA_937895785.1 uncultured Candidatus Melainabacteria bacterium
TGCCATTAATTGGTCGGCAGGTAATTTTTGTAATAAATCTACCATTTTTGATTTATCACCCTCGATTACAACACCACTTTTACCGTCTTTTCGCTCGTTAAGTAATGGTACAACAACGGCTTCTTTGCCTTTTTCTTGAATTGTAAATTTGTCTGTCTCAAATGTTACGTCATAAACTTTATCACCGTTTGTTGTCCTAACCTTGTTTTCAGAAAGTCTTTCTGTTGACCTGTTAAGGTTCATCAAAACATTACCTTTTTGGTCGGTGATTTTGTATTCTAATTTTTTATTTCCGTTTTGGTCAAATTCAAGATTGTATTGCGTGCGAGTGCCGTCAAGTGAGGTCATATCTTTGTGAATGACATCTTTGCCGTTTTCTTTAAATCTTCTTGCAGTTGTGATAACTTTTTCTGTGCCGTCAGGGTAAACGTATTTGTGGTTGTAAGCCCCTGTTACTTCTGAATGAGTCATCATTTCTTTTCTTATGATGTTGTTGTCTTTATCTCTGACAATTCTAACCTCGTCTGTAACTTCAGGATTTCCGTTATTTTTAGGTACTTCTGCACGAACTTTTGTTGTAGTGTTATTTCTGTAATCTATCGCTTTTTTTATGCGGTATACTTTACCGTTTTCCTTGTAATAATACAGTTTTTGCTCGCCAATACGGTTCATTTCTTTGTCTAAATAAACAGAGTGCGTATTTAGTCCACCTGCGTATGCAGTTATTTCATATTCATTATTTGGTGAATATTCACTTTTATTGAAAGTTGTTGTAACGTGGTCGTTTTTGCGAGAACTGTACATTTTTTGCAGCCGTTCTTGTTCTTCACAAACTCTCAATTTGTGTTCGTAAGGTAATTTTTGGAAAGTTTTGTTGAAACCAAAACCCTCTCCAAAGCCCGTAAAAGACGGTATGGCAGCGTTTTGTTTTATTGGGTTAGACGCGGTAGAAGCTTTTGTGAAAGTATCGCAAACAAGCCCCGTAGTCATTCTTGGTTGTGACACAACCTTGTTTTGAACGGGGTTATAGATACTTGTTAATGATTTTATTGGATTAATATTCACTAAATAAACACTACCTTATGCCAAATTTAAGTTTGCTAAAGCATGATAATTGCTTAATTTTGCCAGAATGTTTACAAATATAAATAAAAATCACAAGGTTCAATATTCTAGAACTCTGTGATTGAATCTGAGTAGTGGTTATTCAAAAGTATTTGGAGTAAATGATTTTTTTCTAAATATCTTAATTCCAATCGGAAGTCAATTAACTTCTAAAAAAGTAAATTAATCTCCTATTAGTATTGAATACTAGCACGACTAGAAATAAAAATCAAGTCATGACGTTTACAATTCTAAATATATTTCTTGAAACTGTGCTATAATACACTTATACGATATATTAAAGGGGCAGGCATGATTACAAAAGAAGTTAACAATTGGATAAGAAATGTAGAATGCGGCATGTATTCAGATGAAGATGTTATGTATGAATTTTCGCGCATAGCAAAATACCTAACTCGCGAGGAGTTAGTAATGATTAAAAGAAAATTATCTCAATATATCAAATAATTACGCCCAAAGGTTTATGTAATTAGCTATTGAATGATTATTTAGAGCTGTTTTTTTCATATGTGTAGTAACTCCAACATGTTGGGTTGAGTTTGAAACAGGATCACCCATAATTATGTAATTAAATGAGTTTTTGTTATCTTGAAAATAATCTTTTGTTTTTGTTTCAGGATTTTTTAAGATACTTTTTATGCCAAAAGCGTTGAAGGTTACTGCGCTAGTTTCTTTGTGTCTGCTTGCAACAAGTTGCGCTAACGAACCTCCTAAAGAGTGACCAGTCAAAATAACACTTGCGTTTGGATTTTTGGCTACGGTGTCTAAATAATATTGATTTGCCTTGTCATATTGTTCTGGAACTTCGTTCATTGCCATTTGTGCATCACTAACAAAGTCTTTATCATCATTTGTTCCGCAATAAGCAATTATAATGTCATTCTTCTTTTGATATGTAACAACTCTCAAGCCTGTTTGAGGGTCTTCAAGTTTGTCGACAGGTTTGTATCCGTTAATTTCTTTTTGTTCGTCATTATAAACATCACGGCTAATCAATGCAGCGTTTCTGCTTAATTTTTTATTGTAAAAACAATCTTTTTCTTGGGTGTCGTTTTTATATCCCTTGTTAAAGAAATAATCCCACTTGTCAGATAAAACCTCTTTTGTTTTATTCAAAGCTTCAGCGCGAGAGTTTTTGTCTGATTGTTCATATAGCTCTTGAACTTTTCCGACAACCTTTTTCAATGCAGCAAAAAAGTGATTGGCTTCTTGCTTTTCAATATCAAACTGTTCTTTTTTTGTATTAGTCCAAGAAGTTACGTCATCTTTGCTTATGAATTTTTGAGGTTGTATAATCGGCGAAGTTGTTGTTTGCACACCTTGTTTTTGAATATTTGAATATGTTGGAGGAGTCATTCCAGTTGGACTTAAATAGTTCATTTTTATTTAAAATTTTCCTACTAAATTTCTATACGCAAAATGTATAAATACCCATAAGGGTAGTTACATCGCATGTAAGTAAGATGAATATTTAAAATTGCCTAATTTTCAAAAAATGTGAAAAAATGTTAACACTGATTTTGTAGATAGCAAAAAGGCGCGAAGTGCTTATGCACTTCGCGCCTTTTTTTACTTATTTTGGACAGATATTCATAAAGAAAAAAGAGTTGAACCTCAACTCTTCTTATTTAAACGGGATAATTTAGTTCTCTTTGACACTGATATAGTAAGCCATTTCGGGGTATTTTGAAATACTCCGAATGTATAGTTTTAAATTTGTCGGGCGAAAGTATAATTTAGAAATTAAAAATATTTCAAAAAATTGACTATTTTACGGCGATAATACATTCGTAAATTCTGTCGATTTTTTCTTTTATATCGCTCATTTGCTCCTTTAAATCCTTTACAGAATTTAGTGTTGCAAATTTGTTTTCTACGTCATCTATAATTTCCCTATGTTTTTTCTCTAATTGTTCGGGAGTAACGACTATTCGTTGTTGAATTAGGTACATGACCACAACAATGATTATAGGCGAGTATTGGAGAATATTATGCATGCTTTTCCTTTCATTTTTATTTGTTGTCACCCTGAATTTATTTCAGGATGACGGTTTTAGACTCTTAGCCTTTTTTACAATTTAATTGGCCAATAGTAATCTACTAGGTATGAAGCGGCATCAAGAGGGTGCATTAAAAATTTCTTTTCTTTTGATTGTTTAATTTGTTGATATGTTGGTAAGTCAATCCGAGAAGAACCTTCTTTGTACTTCAAATTATAAATGTTATACAAAAGTTTTTCACACTTTTGACTGACAAAAAGTCCAATTTCTCCGTCAGCGCGGTGAACTTTGCTGTTGAATGCCATAATTCTGTTTTTTATTGGCGGATTAAAAGGCTTTAACCTAATTTCAACATCAAAACCGTAATTTAGAAATTTCTTTTTCATAATGATGTAATTTGTATATTCGCTTGTGCAACTTCGGTTATCACCTGAAGCATCACCGTTTATGATGAGTTTTCCTTTGTGATTGGGGTAACGTCTAAAGACTTCGTCGCATGCTTTAGAGGTTGTCGTGTTTTCCATTGCTATTTCATCAAAAAAGAAAACTTTGTCCTCTGTTTTGTGTGCAAGCTCCCAGCACATGGGGTCAACGTTAAAATCACATGTTAAGTATAAATCAAGCTCTGGTTGATATTTGATATCGACAATGTTATCGTCTGTAAAATCTTTTATGACAAGACCAGAATTGTAATGTCCGTTTTCGGCAAGTACGCAAATTCTGTAATAATCTTCGTCATAAAGCTTCTTTAATTCCTCGCAAAAACCTTCTGGAAGGTAAATGTTTTCTGTCGTTGGGGCAATAATTAATCTGTAGTTAGGCATTGCGTTTTCGTGGAAGGTTTTGTAAATCCAACCACGTTCCATTTCGGGGTTAGTGTGCCCAAAAATTCTATACGTAAAATCCTTCCACTGTGGTTTAACTTTTTGGCGTATACGAGCTAAAAGCATTTTGAAGGTTTCGTAAGGAATGTCTGACATTTCTTCAATTTCAACGAATCCAAGATTTAAGGATTTTAAACTGTTTGGGTTATCAAAGTGCTTAAACAGAATTTCAGATTTATTTTTAAATTTCAACTGTTGCAAACTTGCAGACCATTCGTAATCTTTACCTTCAATGAATCCCATATTGTCTAAATGTTCAAAGTATGTTTTAAGTGTTGTATCACGAACAAGAGTATATGTTTTAGCCCCAACAAGTCCACGAATACCAGCAAATTTTAAACATAATAAAATTCCAAGTAATGAACCACAGAAGGTTTTTCCGCTACCGTAACCGCCTTGATAACAGGCTACGTCGATATTGTAATCGTGAGAGATTTCTAAAAACTCCCTCTGTGCCTTTAATAAATTGTATGTAACTTCTCGTTTTTTCATAATTTCCTTTCACCTTTTGGATTATTAGGGGTTTGTGTTTCGTGATAAATCCCTTTTGTCCAACTTATCAAATTACCTTCTCATAGTGCGGTATCAGCTGAGCCGAAAGCATGTTTAAATGCATCACCTTCATTATTCCAAGTTCTATGTTTTGAGTTGTCATTTATTTTGAAACCATATTTTCGTTGATAGTACATCGTTTTTTTATCAATTATTGACGTATATTCACTTTGAACCTTATTTCTTTTGTTTTTATCAAAAATTATGTCAAAATTATTCATAAACTTGTCCTTTTTTTGTGTTAAGTTATTATTATGAAATTGTCTAGGTACTTCTCCTTAAATATTTTGTCATTTATTGGTTATCTTTATGTATTGTTGTCCGTGTATATTTTGTTTTTTGTAAAACCTGATATTATGACTCATAAATATGTTGAGGATATAGATACTGCTAATATGGCAAATTCCTTTTTTTATTCAGAGGTATTAATTCAGTTTGTCAAATTTAGTTTTATAATATTTCTAGTGTTTTTAGTTCTTTTTATATTAGAATTTTTATTGGTAAAGTTTAAATTCATAAGTTTTAAATTTAGAAATAAAAATACTTTGGGTGTTTATGTATTTGTGATTGGATTAATTTTGCAAATATATCCAACTTTATTTTTTATATATCCAATAGTGATTAAAATATTTGATCTTGGTTAAATATCTATTAAAAGACATTGATAATAAATGACTTAACGCCTTACAGTCTTATAGCCTTATAGTTTAATATGATTTATCCTTCCTTTTCGCCAAGCAAAAAGTGGCTTGCATTTTCAATTCCGTATTGTTCAAGTGCAAATTTGAAACATTCAATCCAATTGATTTGTTCGTTTACGCTCGGAACTTCGGCAAAAGATTTTACAACATCAAACAACTCCTTAGAACGAGTTTTTCTTTCAAGTGTTGCTTTTCTATCACCGTATCGATAAATGTAGTTTGCGCTTCTTATGGTGTCATCAATCTCCATAAATTTTTGAATGCCGTGTTCATTTATACAAATAATTTCTTTGCCAAATTTAAAGTTTGAAATGATTTCAGCAGTTTTTTCAATCATTGGGACAATTAATTTTCTGTTGATTGAATCCAGCATCATATTCAATCGTGCTGTTTGACCTGTAATCGTGTAAGTCAATTCTGTTGCTGTACGGGCTTCGTTTTGCAAGTTCCCAGCCATGTTTTTGAAAATACCAGTTGCACTTTCAGTTGTGTTTTTAAAATAATTTAAAAAATCCCAACCGTGTAATGCATTGTCGAAATTTAAAGGCGTTGGAGCTTGAGGCATTAGGGCAGAATCGTATTCAATAATTTTTCCAGGACGAACAACTTGTTCACCTTTAAAACAACCTTTTGGTGCTAAATATGGAGGATTCATCATTAATGAAAGAGCATCAAGTTGTTTGTTTAAAATTGTTGATGATATGTTGTTCAAAATGATTGCAACTTTTAGTGGTGAAATTCCGCGCTCAGTTTCAGGGTTTTTGATAACGTTTGCATACACAAACGGATTGATTACAAATGGATTATCTTCCATTCTAATAACCTCTTTTCTGCCAGCAACAACGATTAATTGATTTTTTAAAATTTCGCCTGTTTCAAGCTCAATATCTCCCCAATATTCTAAAATTTCGCATTTGTTGGCATTGACGGATTTGTCTGCAGATGAATTTTTTGATTTTTTGTTATTGATTAAGTTTTTTAATGTTTCAATTTTTTCGTCAGTAAGCATATTGTTTGCTCGGTCTGAAACAATGTCGTGAATTGTTGAGTATGTTCTATAAACCTTTGCACAAGTGTCCCAATTGTCGCAGTTGTTTTTGTCGAAAACAAAATCTTCTGGTTTGATAAATTTAACTTTTGCATTGTCATAAATAGTTTGTTCTTCAACAACAAAACCTGTTTCGCTCGGTGAGATAAGTTGTTCTTCAATTGTTTGAGGTCTTCTTACTATCTTAGTTTTCGTTTGCCAACCAACAAATAAAGTGCTTTCGCCAGTTTCAACGATGGAATCAATCATTTTTTCGATTTCATCTTCAAGATTCATTTCTTCAAAAGTGTTTACAAGCATTGCTTTTTGACGGTTTGCAAAGGCTTGTGTATGAGGATTTTTTCCTGAAACATCAAACATTGATTCAGGGTGAGAATAAAGATTCTCGCTTATGTGAGCTTTCAATGTTTGCGCAAGTTCATAAATTTCAGGGAGCTGAATTTTTGTATTCCATTCGTTTACCGTTGGAAGATTATTTGAATAAATTGCGCTTCTAATTGTTTGAATATCCGTCAATTGACCTCGACGAGCATCTTCCATTTCGTCGTATTTTTGCGTAATTTTAGAAACAAGATATAAATTCTTGTCCTGTTTTTCTGTTTTTAGAATAGTTTTCATTTTCGTTTACCTCGTATGATTGAATATATTTTTATGTCCTGTAATCGTTTGTTTTTAATTGTTTCGGCTTTTAATTCCGCTTCAAGTTCCATTTTGCAAGATTTTAAAATTGCCTCTGTTCTAAAATTCTCTTTAAAAACAACAGCCTTTAACTTTCTAAATTTCAGTTTTTTGAAGCAATAAGTGATAAATTTCTTTGCGCAAATTTTGGTGGTTTTGCCCCAAAATTTGCGCTTAAAAGCAGTTACAATTTCTGCTGAATGAAGATGTTTTTTGTTTCCGATAAGGTTTTCTAAATAAACAAATCCTACAAACTCTTCATTTTGAAGAATTACCCAAAAGAAAGGACTTGTTTGAATTACGAGATTTATAATCGCTTCAAACAAGTCATAAGTGGAGTAGTAGTCGTCGTTTAGGTAGTTGTTATATTTTTTTATCAGATTGTAAATTTTTCCCAAATATTGAATATTCTGAAAAATATTCTTTTGCTTATCAATTTTGATTTTTTTGAACTTAATCATCGCTTGACTTTTGACCTTATAATTAATAGAATGACTTTTATAAGAAAAGGAGAAATTTATGAACCGTGAAGATTTGATTTTTGAGCAATACAGATTATATGCAGAGCAAAAAGAAAAGTTTATTGACCGCTCATTTATGACAAATAAGTTTTATATGGTTATCGTTTTGGCTATGTTTTTACTAACTTTTATGTCTAAAGGAATGGCTTTTGGTAAGTTTACAGCACCTACAATTTTTGCACTTGCTGGAATTATCTCTTGTGCATTATGGTGGTTGAATATGGATTCTTACAATTGCTTAATTAAAATCAAATTTTCAAAAGTTCTTGAAGAAATAGAAAAACAACTTCCAATGCAACCATACAATATGGAATACAAGGCTATCAGAGATTTTAGAAAAAACAAAAAAATGTTCTTGTTCTCAGATATGCAAAAAGCTTTTGCAATTGTTGCCTTCTTGATATTCTTTATTTTGTTACTAATGGAAGTAATACCGCTATTCTTAGTTTTTTAAGATTTCAGCGAACTCAAATTTTATAAAAGAATTTTCAGTCGAAAAAACTTCTATCTCCCCAGATAGGAGTTTTTTTCTTGAAGTGTCGTCTAATCCTAACATTCCTTCTGCTTGAAGTCCATTTATGTAGCTCATCGTGTTATTTTGCTTGTTGTATTTTTTGAAAACAGCGCTTTTACTGAACAAAATTTTTGCTGGAATTTCTTTAATGTCATAAATTCTAACCTTTTGTGGTGACTTGTTAACTTTTTCAAAAGTGTTTTTAATTTCTTCTTTCATTTTTATTTTGATTAGTTCATCAATACTTTTGCCTGAAAGTAGAGCTGATTCAATAATTTGTTTTTTGCGTTCCATATTTTCTCCTTATATTTTTTTGTCATCAAGATTGCTGATTGTAATAATTTTCGCCTCAAGTTTAGACTTGTCCTCCTTGCTCCATAAATATTTACAGAGAGCATCTAAGGCTTTTAATGCAGAAGCGCTATCTCGGAGCTTCTTTTTGCCTGTAGGAGAACCTTCTTTGTCTAAAATGTCTTCTTCTTCAAGTGAAAATTCTGCAATTTTGAGTAATTTTTTAATAACGTAACATTTTGGCACTTGCAAAATTCTGAGTTGCGAATTAATTAACCTGTTGATATAACCGATGACTTGTTCATTTTCGAGTAATCGTTGTGCAACAGCTTTAACACTTTTTTCTCCGTAACCGGCTTTTCGTGCAGCAGTTTCGCCGTCTAAGCATTGCAAGTACTCTTTTACAAATTTTTTCTGAATAGGTGTTAATATTTCCATAATGTTAAGAACTCTTAATATATTTGCCCGAAACATGAAACATACCGTATTATAGTTATGCTATTTATATTTCGGCTAGTGTAAAATCTTATTAATAGGTAGAAATTCATTTCCGCCTATTTTTTTTGTCTAAAATCGCTCTAATGTTATACTTGGACTTTGTTTTATATCTGTACAAAGCTTAGAGCGCATATTTGCAAGGTTATCTTTGTACATTCCAAGCCAGTAAGAAAATTTGCCGTAACTTGGATTAGCCTTCATCCTCATGCAAGTTCCATAGACCAAAAGCGGTTCGGCAAACGGGTCTGGAATTTGAGGGGTGTCGTCTTCTTTTTCCAGTTGCATTTTTTCGCCACCGCCAGCGGATTTTACGAAATCATTGGTGTAATAAATAACATCAACAGTTTTATCCTCTTTGAATTTTGGAAATAAAAGCATGTCGTTTAATACACTGTATCGTTCTTGGGGTGCTTTTTTAAGAATAAAATCTTCAAACTTTTGGGAGTATGTATATTTTTTGCCGTCGATAGAAAGTGTGTGAATTTTTCCATTTACCGTATTCACAACTTCTGTCGTATTTTTAGGAAGTTGTAAAATCTTTTTGCGCAATAGAAAATTCCAATTTTCAAAAGTACAAATTTCTGAATTGATAATGTTCAGTATGTTTTTAATTTTTATGTGATCGTTTTTAACAAGTTCATCGAAAGTTCTTACACGCTTGTAATTTAGTTCCATAAGACACTTGTTAATTATTTCAAGATAATTCATTTTTTCTCCTTGTTGCATTTTGTATCCCCTAACCCGCGCCCAAAGGGCGCGGAAGGGTGAGTACGAGGATTAAAAGTGCTATTTTATCAACCCTTTTTTTAACTGTTCCATAATTAATGGTTCATTTTTTAGGTATTCAGCACTTGTCATGTTGCCGATTTGCTCACGAGTAAATGGTGAAAGGTTTTTGCTTTCGCTCTTTGTGTTTTGCGCATTGGCTTGAAGTTTCTGTTTAGCTTGCAAATTTGCCTTTTCAAGATTTTCTTCGTGCGCTACTTTCTGCAAATATCGTTGAATAGCAGAATATTCAACCGCTTCCACTATTTTGGATATTTTTGAAAGTTCATCTCTATCAACAGAAATGTCGTCGGATTTTAGATAGTTTAAGATTTCTTTTCTTCCGTCAACATCAAAAAACTTAGGATTTTCTTTGGAAAATTCTTCAAAAGCTTTGGCTTTGTCACTCATTTGAGTGGTTAAATCTTCCTGCGAGTTTTGTACATTCAAATTTAACGCCTCTTGAATTATGTGTCTCAACAAATTTTGTCCTTGTAGCGGGTTGATTAAACCTGAATTTAAAATGATTTGAAGGTTGTTCAAATTCTTTTTAAAATCCTCTGGAATGGGTGATTTCGGCAAAGTTTTTTCTAAATTTACGCCAAGTTTTTCTTCAAATTTTGTCTGAATACTTTTTTCCTCAAATTTTTCACTCTGTTGTTCGGCTTGAGATGTTGTTTCTGTTTTGTTTTCCATTATTTAATCCTCATTTTTAACTTGATTCATGTATGTGACAGCTTTTTCAATAGCTTCATCAATAAATGTTGCAAGAAGCATTGCAACGATTGGTTTGAACGGAACTGGCACTGGTATTCTGTTTATAACAAATTCAATTGCAGTACGTTTTTTAGTTTGTCCAGAACTAGTTTTTAATGCGTTTTCTGCATAACTTACAGCACCGTATGCCAAATCTGTAATTGTATCTTTTAAATTTTCAAACATTGTTTTTACCTCATAGAAAGCGCGCGGAGCTTTGCTCCGCGCGCAAAAAGTGTGTTTACCGTATATAAATTAAGGAGTATTAGTGTTTTTTTCTTCTTCTTGATTTTTAGAAGTTGCTGTTGGGTCTGCAACAATCATTTTTGCCAAAGCTTTAGGTTGAACTGTTTTTGCGCCATAAAGGTATAGACCTCTAACAAGGTCTGCAAATGAATCTTTGTCGCGTAAAGATTCAACTTTAGAAAGCTGAGAGGCGAATGTAATGGCATCGTTTGTACCAGCTAAAACATAGAACAAACCTGATGTTGAAGTTAGGTTTGTGCTAACTAAAACGTCCATACCTGCAATTCTGCCGATAGAACCTTGTCTTAAAGTTTCATCCGCAACGTTATGAGCGCCAATAAATTCGGTGCTTTGTAACAAGTACGATTCAATTGTGGGATTGATTACAACCCAAGGTTTTTTCTCACCAGTTAAAGCGTTAGCGTTTTTAAGTTTTAGGGCTAATTCAACAAATTTTGCATAAATGGTTGTTTTGTCTAGAGTTACAGCACTGTCTTCTGAACCAACAGTGTTAGAAGCTTCAACGTCTGTGTGCATACCTAAAAGGTAAGAATCTTGTACTTCTTCAATTGCTTTTTTTGCATTTGTAAGGTGAGCTTCCATAATGCTTTGGTTTGCTTGTGCTTGTGCCACGTCGTTAATTTTGAAGGCAAAATATTTCTTTTGGTCGATTGTCAAATCTTGAGAAGTTGGTGATAATTCACTGTAAGAGATGTTCTCTGAGCCAACAGTAGAGATTGTAACGTCTGCAGGTGTGATGATTTTTACCTTGTCGCCTTGGTTTTTAATGTCGCCTTCGTAATTGCGATTAACACATTGCATCATAACGCAATTCTTTTCAAGCATTGTGTTTAATTTTTGACTCCAAATTTGTGGAATAAACGCAGAATAAGCGTTTGTGTTTTGAGTTTCAGTTGTTTGTGATTCTGTCATTACATTTCCTTTCTGTTTTGTGTGTAGTGTATAAGTAAACGCCTATGCATTTATGCATAGGCGCGTTGATATCGTATAAAGATTTTGATAGCACGAACAATATTTTGTCATTCAGAACTTGTTTTAATAAATAAGTCAGTGAAAATTTTATTTTATTTCCTTGCCAATTAACCTACCGACACGGTTGTTCCACTTGTCCATATTTTCTTCAGCTTTTGATTGTCCATAATTTATATTGCCATTTATTTCGTGCAAATCGCCAATTATTTTGCTCAAAATGTTATTATAGTTAATTGTTAAAATAGCCTGCATAAAGGTATGCTTAAATGCATCAGCTTCATTGTTCCAAGTAGAATTTTTACCTGTTCCAATATCAAATCCATATAATTTTTGATATTTTGTTGTTTTGTTAAACATTTTTTCTTTGAATCCATTAGCATTTGGTAAAATTTTTTCTAGTTCATCAAGTAAACTATCTATTTGTTTGTTCATATTTTTCCTTTTTGTTTTAAAATGTGTTTATGAAAAATTTTAATTTGAGTAAATTTTACGTATTGAATATTTTAGCTTATTTTTCTTTGTTAGCCAATTTTATCTACGTTTTTTATGCAATTTATTTGTTTAAATTTAAAGAATTGAGTGATTTTTTTGCAGAGTTAGAACCTTTTATATGTACGGGAATTTACTATCTTTGTTGTGCATTTATAATAGTTATCCTATTAGTTTTAGCTCTTATTGAGTTTTGCTTGCGCAAAATTGGAAAAATTAAAACGTATAACCAATTACCAGAAAATAAAAATTTGGCAAAAAGTATATTGAGCTTATCAATTATTGGTGTTTTGTTTGTTTATTCTGTATTATTTTTCTTATTGCACTTGTTTTTAGAAATATCATCAAAAATAGATTAGATATATTTTTTAATCTTCATTAAATATCTCTTTGAACTCAATTCCAATGATTGCAACATTGTGTTCTAATTTGTCGCCTTCAACACAAAGCTGAATAGCATAATTTGCTTCTGAAATTTCTGCTTTGTAAGCACTCTCACTATCTAATGCCCAAATCGCTTCATTATCATCGTTACTCCAAATGTCGTTTAATGGATAGATGCTGTCTTCCTTGCTCCAAACTAGGTTTTCAAAGTTTGAGGAGTATATTAGGTCGCTGTCGTCTTTGCTTTCGCTGTCATAATTCTTGTAAACAGAGAAATTAAAGCAGTTTTCGTAACTTTCATCTAAGATAAAATAAAATTCATCAATTGTTTTTCTGATTGTCGGACTTCCAATTGATAAAAAAGGTGATTTCCATAAAAATTTTATTGGGATACCGTTGAAACTATTGCCGAAATTTTCTCTATAAATTTTACCGTCTTTATCTGCTGTTAAAATGTGGTCGCCAAAGGTGCAAGCGCTAATGATGTCTTGGGGTAAAACTCTTTTATACCAAGCTTTGTTGGCAATGTCATTAATCCAAATCGTGTGAAAATAATTGTCGCTACTGTATGGAATAAAGTACCATACTTGATTTTTAGCCTCGTAGTTTAGTGCAAAAATGTCTTTAAAACGACTTTTGTTGAACTTTTGGAACTCAGAATTTATTTTTTGTGTAATATCACTTCCAAGCAAAATTTGGTTCAACTCTCCGACTTCAAGCGTGTAAATACCAGAATTTGAAAAGAAAAATTCCTTGTTGTCGACATTAACTATTCCGTTTGGAGTTTCTGCTCCTTTATCTGCAAATGGTGTTATTGCAAAGTTTTCTGGTGAAGTTCCACTCAAAAGATACGTTCTGCGTTTTTTGTAGATTGCAAGATAGTCCTTGTAAGGCTTTATGGCAAGAATATCGTCTGTGTCTGTGTAAAAATCTCTGATGTAACCTGCATCATTTTCTGTTGAAAAATCTGAGTAACTACCCAGCGCTGAAAAATAAAGGCTCGAACCACTTGCAACCCAAACACGTCCTTTGTAAATTCCTACCACATCGCTGTATATAGCTTGCTCAGCGCTGTTATTGATTGTGCAATCAATAACAGCGCCATCTGTTTTGATATAAAACATCTTGTCTAAAAGGCTTGAAATAATTATGCCGTTTAAAAAGTTTGAAAAAACTGGATTTTGTGATTTTAATTCTTTTTCTAACTTAGTGAAACTATTGTTGTTATGGTTATAAATGTAGATTTTTCCACTTGCAGTTGTAATTAAAAGTCTGTTATCTGTTGAACTTCCAAATTCGTGCAACCCAGTAATTGCTTCTGCGACTGGAATCTCGCAATAAAGAGTGTTACCTTTTTGTCTAATAATGCCTTTATTTAAAAATATTTCAACGTTTTCCGCATCTGACCAAAAAATATTTTCTGTATTAAGTCCAAGTTCCGTTTTTGTTGAAGCCTGGTTAATTCCACCAGATAAGTTGTAGTAAAAAGTTTCCATTTTGTCCCCTTATTTTTCTCTTTGCAAATACCACTTAACCTTTGTACGAATAAATTTCCCAACTTCTTGTGGTTCAACCCAAGAATATGGCGGCAAGAAAATTATGTCGATTTTGCCAGCACTTGTTGTTTTTGGGTGAGTTTTTCCAAATTCGTAATGTGTTAAAACTGTTTCAGGTGTTACAGTTATGCCATACTTTTTAGCAACTTTTGCTGCCAGTTGCATTGATGCTTCAAACTGAATCCTTGTAATTGGATATTTGCCGATAGAATATTTGTTTTTAAATCCAAACATTCCGCACATTGAAATTCCTATAGAGCCTGTGTTTCCGCCACCTGTGTGAGGCGCGTACATTCCAGTTCTGCAAACTTCATTTGCCTCTGGTTTGAATTTTCCGTTGTAAATTTTGCCATAACTATCTACGAGATAGTGATAACAATTCTTTTCATAAGAACTAGGAACAGCGTTACCTCCTGTCCAGTGAATGATAATGCGTTTCATGTAACCTCGCTTATTTTTCGTATTGTATTTTCATATAATTAGCAACTGCAGAAATTTTGTTGCTAGCTTGCAATTTGTTGATGATTCTTACCATGTATGTTTCAACTGTTCTAGCGGATATGCGCAAACATTTTGCTATGCCGTTGTTGTCGTAACCACTAATTAATAATTCAATAATTTCATTTTCTCTTTGTGATAATTCTTTCATATTGTCCTCTACTACTAATCCATTTAATTATCATCTTACACGCTAAATGAAAAAATAATTTCATATATATTCCTGTATCTTATAATTTACCTAAAGTCATCGTGCTTAAATTCGAAAAACATTTCTTTTTTACCCCGTATTCGTTGTAATATAAGTAAAAGCGACCTTGTTGACGGTTTAAAGCTGAGTAATTATAAGTCTTTTCGGCTATTATGTAATGTTTTATCTTTTCAAAAAATTTTCTAGCTTTTTTATTTTTTAATCTGTAAACCGATATTTCGTTATTATTGTTGAGTCTTGTTAACTGCAAAACCGTATTCCCACATACGGGACAGGATTCCAAGTAATCCAACTCGCAAAAAATGTAGTTGTCATAAGGCTTTACGCTGAAAGTTTTGCACTTTCGCAAGCCACTGCAACAGTGTATATATCCCATATTTCTTCTCCGACTGTGTAAGGGCGTAGTTTACCCTGTTTAATTCGTTAAACAACTTTACCATCAAGGGCGTGAGTCTTATCCGAATTTGTGTTTTTATTATACAATTTTTTTCTCGCAAAAAAGTCCGTTTTAAAACGTACGGATTTTTACGTACGTAATTTTACGGACATGGTAGGCTGAAATTGTTTAAAATTGCTACTTTAAGTCTAACTCGCAGCACATCTGACAGGCTCCGAAGACCTTTGCGACTTTAAGATTCTTTCTAAAGCAACAATAGTGAGGCTTGTTAAAAATCTCTTTTATAGTGTTTTCCCTTACATTACCCATTTTCATTGAAAGACAAGGGTACATATCCCCTGCTGGAGTAATAAACGTATTAGAAAACGGGAATTTGCATGGCTGATATATTTCATTTATAGGTGTTTCAGCCGATGAGTTAAAGAATTTCTCTATTGCTGACAAGGTATCAGGGCAGTTTTCAAACTTTGGAGAAAAGCGCAAACGTACGTTAGAACGCTTTTGTAGGCTTTCTATTTCTTTGTATACTTCCTTGAAATGCTCTATATCAAAGTATTTTTCAATAGGATAGTTGCCATTAAACTCCTCTATAAAGCTATCGTGAAGAATTGAATTTTGTTTAAGGTTGTTATTGCGCAAAAACGAGATAGATAAAAACTCGAAACCCTTGTCATTACATAGTTTAAACAATTTTGGTAAATCATCAAGGTTGTTTTCTAAAACAATAGTCTTAATATCAATCATAGGGCGCTTTTTACGCGAATTTAGGTTGTCTAGATTGTTTATTATTTTGTCAAAAATGCCGTCTTTGTTGCGGTTTAGGTCGTGATTTTTGCCGTAACCGTCTAATGATACGGATAATAACAACATTTTAGTCCTAATAAATGCATCAATGATTTCATCATTAATTAGTATGCCGTTCGATACGACATTAACCTTAGAAAAGGTCTTTTTACAGGCTTTTTCAAGGATTTCGATGAAATCTTTTCGAACTAAAGGTTCGCCGCCAACAAGGGTAATAAAGCTGTAAAACGGTACTTGGTCAATGATTTTGAACCATTCCTCAGTTGAAAGCTCTTGTTTATTACGGTCATCACCTACATAACAATACGGACATTGTAGATTACATCGATATGTTAGCTCAAAAAAGTATCTCAAAGGCATAAGAGCTTTGCCATACCGAGAATTATAACTTGGTAAAGCGTACAAATTTCTAGCTAAATCGAACATTTTTGAGTAATTAGGCATGGCTTTATTATCCTTTAAAAACGCTAGTTTTACAAGTTTTTGTTTTTATTGTAAAATCAAACTATGGAAAAGTTCTCATTAAAAATTCGTCCAATGCAAAAACAAGACATTGACGGGATTATAGCGATTGAAGCTGCAACTTATGGTGATCATCATTGGTCTAAAGACTCTTTTTATTCAGAGTTAAACAATAATTTGGCTAGATACTATTGTGCATTTGACGAAAATGATAATTTAATGGGCTATGTTGGTTCGTGGTTTGTTATTGACGAGGCTCATGTTACCAACTTGGCGGTTAGTCCTGATTTTAGACGTAAACATGTTGGAGAATGTCTTTTAAGGACTGTAATTGAGAACTGTTATAAAGAAAAAGTTAAATATCTTACTTTAGAGGTAAGAATAGGCAATACGCCTGCTATTGGACTGTATGAGAAATATTCTTTCAAATCTCTAGGAACAAGAAAAGGTTACTATCAAGACAACAATGAGGATGCTTTAATAATGTGGACAGAAAACATCTTTTGGGATAAATTTAAAGAGCAATATGCAAAAAATGTGAGTTCTTTAGACGAAAAAGTAGACGTAAAGTATTATGATAATTGAAAAACCAGCAAAAGTTAAAAAAGAAAATGTTTTTAAATATAATGGCGAACCTGTTAAAATGACACTGGGCACGTTAATTTTAACCTGTTTGTGTGTGTTTATGATTATCATAGCAACATTCACGCAAATTTCATTTACTCACTTTATAATTCCAGCGGATTTTTTAACCTATTTAAATGACGGAATTACACCATCTATCATAAAAGAACACTTTTTGAAGTATTATCGTTATATTCCGCAAGTGCCTGTAATTCTCTTTATAGCCGCGTTGTTAGGCAAGGTGTTTGGTATAATTGCGGTGCTGGTTTATATTGCAATTGGTTTGTTTGTATATCCAGTATTTGCACTTGGTGGTGGTCCAAAATATATCATGAATGCTAATTTTGGCTATATTTTAGCTTATATTCCAGCCGTGTTCTTTGCTTCATCTATTTTGAAAAATAATTTCTGCTTTAAAAATATCCTACAAGCCTCTATTGTAGCAGTTTTAGTGATTCACGTAATAGGTATTTTTTACTCTCTATTTATTGGGGTAATAAGCCAAGTTCCTAATTCACTTTTGTTGGGCTGGATTGTCGCACAAAGTGGTACGAAAATTCTTTATGACTTTATGTTTAGCGTAATGTCAATCATTGTTTCAGGTTGGGTTAGACGATTTTTATGGATTACAATGTGTTAACTTTTATTACAAATTTGCCGATACCCTAGCAATTATTATTTTCAGGCTTTTTAGAGTACATGTTACTCAAAAAGAAGGAGATATTTATTATGACATCGTCAAAACTAAGCGAGAAGAAAGTGCAAAGCAAGAACATGGACGAATTTGAAATTTACTTGAAAAATCAATGCATGAAGACGACTTTCAACGGTATTGAAATTGAATCTTTCTCTTGGTACAAAAAGATGTTAGGTATTAAATAAAAAGTTTTAAAAGAGGACGTTGAAAAACGCCCTCTTTTTATTGACAATAGTGTATTATATGTGTTATAATGATAGATAGTTTTTTAATATTTTTTGAATAAAAAGAGGTTTAAATGAAAATGAATTTTAAAAGATCTGCATTCACTTTGGCAGAAACACTTATCGTTATTGGGATTATCGGTGTAATAGCATCGTTAACAATTCCAACACTTTCTAACGAAACAAACTCAAAAGAAGCTGTTACAAAATTGAAAAAAACACAAGCAATTTTGGAAGATGCATTCGGTCGTGCTGAAGCTCAATACGGCTCTTTAGATGATTGGACAACTTTGAATACAACAGTATTCACTCAAAGAATGACAGGTACAATGAAACTTACAAAAGTTTGTAAGACAGATGCTGAAGATTCGGGCTGTTTTGGTACTCAAAATACAGCAAACTTTATGAAGTTAGATGGTTCAGTTACAACATCAACTAAATCAAACACTTTGGGTAAAGTTGTTTTGGCTGATGACTCTGCAGTAGGTTTCTATCTTGAACAAACATCTTCAAAGGATTGTAACAAAGACGTAACTTCAAGTAACGCTTCATTGCCAGATTTACACAAAGTTTGTGGTGTTATTACCGTTGATATTAACGGTGCAAGCAAAGGTAAATCAATTTGGGGACGTGATTTATTCGCATTCTACATCACAAAACACGGTTTATATCCAGTAGGTATGGATGGTGATACAAATGCTAAGTTCAAAGAAAATTGTACAGCAACTGTTCCAGATGGTGGTTTAGGTACAGGTTGTACAGCTTGGGTTGTAACAAACGGCAATATGGATTATACAGAAGTTAAAAAAGATGATGCTTCTTGTCTAAAAGGTAACACAAATGCTAAATTGACTTGGACAAACGAAACATCTTGCAGATAATATCTTAATCTAAAAGATAAAATAATCATTTGAGATAGCTGACTCAATTCCAATAGGAATAGTCAGCTTTTCTCTTGCATGAGTAATCTTTAAACCGCTTATAGCAGGCACTTTTAGCTCTTGCGCAAGCTCGATTTCTAAATCTTTTAACCATTCTTTATTATCAATATCTAAAAACTCTCCAAATACAATCCCTGCAATGTTTTTGCGGAATTGTTCTATGTTCAATAATTGGGTAAACATTTTATCAAGTTTATAAACTGGTTCATTCAAGTCTTCGGTAAAGAAGATAAACTTTTCATCTGGTATAAAATCAAGTCCACAAAGTGATACAAGAGTTGCAAGGTTTCCACCAAATGTTATACCTGAGGTCTTACCTTCTCTAATCACTTCAAGTGCTTTGTATTCTTGTTTTTCGTCAGTTGTAAGAGTTTTGAAAAATGCACCTAGTGTAAATTCATCAGTGTCTTTAATTCCAAAATCACCATTAATCATTGGTGCGGAGTATGTTACAAGCCCCGCGTGTTTTAGCATCATTGCTGAAAGCGCAGTTATATCAGAGTATCCCGCAAAAATCTTTGGATTTTTGCGGATGATGTTGTAATCAATTTTGTTTACAAGTCGGATTGCGCCATACCCTCCGCGTAGAGCAATAATAGCGTTAACTTCTTTGTCTTCGAATGCGTTATGTAAGTCATTTAGACGTTCTTCGTCTGTGCCCGCAAGGTATTTATTGCGTTTTAGAACGTTTTTGCCTAGATTAACCTTATAACCTAAATTTTCAAAATACTTAGTGGCTCTTAATAAATTTTCATCACTTTCAACACCTCCAGAAGGTGCTATAATACTTATTGTGTCGCCTTTTTCTAATTTTTTAGGTTTAATTAAATTCATAATACTTCTCATAACCTCATTCTTAATATATAATAATAACATGAACGAAAAATATATACCGTTATACAGAAAATATAGACCACAAACTTTAGGAGAACTCGTTGGACAAGAGCACGTTAAAAAGGCGCTTACAAACGCTATTGAACTTAATAAGATTGCTCACGCATACCTTTTCACAGGTCCAAGAGGTACAGGGAAAACTTCAACTGCAAGAATACTTGCCAAATCTTTAAATTGTATCAAAGGGCCTACAACAAAGCCTTGTGGGAAATGCCCTAGCTGTCTTGATATTATCAATTCAACGCCAATTGATGTAATAGAAATTGATGCAGCAAGTAATCGTTCTGTAAATGATGCGCAAAATATTTTGGAAAAAATCCAATATGCGCCCGTTAACGGTAAATACAAGATTTATATTATTGACGAAGTTCATATGCTTACAACACAAGCTTTTAATGCACTATTGAAGACATTAGAAGAGCCACCAGAAAACGTAGTGTTCATTCTTGCAACGACCGAAGTCCATAAGGTTTTAGACACTATCAAGAGCCGTTGTCAAAGATTTGATTTCAAGCGTATTACAACTGAAGATATTGTAAATCACTTAAAACATGTCGCTAAGCTAGAAAACATCAACATTGAAGACGATGCGCTTATGACGATTGCGAAAAACGCTGCTGGAGGAATGCGTGATAGTTTAGCACTTTTAGACCAATTGAGTGTTTTAGATACAGAACATGCCATTACTACAGAAGATATAAACATGCTTTTAGGACGTTTGTCTTTTGATGTTTTACATCGTTTATCTCAATGTATTATTACCTCTCAACCAAATGATGCAATAGAAATTTTTAATGAAATTTATAATTCGGGTAATGAACCAACTCAAATTTTAATGAATTTGTTGAACTATTTTAAAAATTTGCTTATTGTTAAAAATTGTAAGTCAGAGCTTGTGTTAGAGCTTACTCAAACAACAGAAAGTCAAGCCAATACACTGAAAGAACAGGCAAATGAACTTGAAACTCAACAAATAGTTTTCTTAATAGATAAAATTCAACATTACATCCAAGAACTTAAAATGACGACTAGTCAACATTTGTGGCTTGAAGTTGCAATGATTGATTTGGCAAACTTAGCAGAAAATTCAAAGTTGCTGGATTTGCAAAATAGAATTGCAAGACTCGAAGGTGGAGATGTTCCACACGATGTCGTAATGCCTAATTACAAAACACCACCAGCTCCTGTTCAAAAGCCTTCTATGAAGCCTGCAAGTGCACCAGTTCATTCGCCAGTTGTTAGTGAAGTTCAACACGTAGTTTCTGAATTAAAAGATGCGAAAGAAGTAAAACCTCAGCCAGAAACACCAGTTGTAGAACACATAACTAAAGTTGAACAACCGAAAGAGGTTGAAGAACGAGTTGAAACTCCTCAAGAGGAGGCATTTCCTGCCGTAAGTACGGCTAGTTACGACCATGCAGACTTGATTACAATGTGGCATGAATTACTTGCTAATATTACGAGTACGCCTACAAGGGAATTATTAAAACAGTTAGGCAAACCAGTTGAGATTACTCCTGAAAGTGTAGTTATTGCCATTAAGCAAGAAATATTCGTAAAACAATGGAGTGAAGAGGCTAAAAAGAAGACTATTGTTGATGCTGTGGATAAGTTATTTAGCCAAAAAGGCTCAAATGTTGTGATTCGTCAACCATTACCGTCTGATGCAAATGTGAACATTACATCTGCACCAAAACAAGAGGTTGTAAGGCCAACACCAAAGCCTCAACCACCAAAGGGAGAGTCTTTACCTGAAGAACCTTTATCTGAAAAAAAGCCAGATGTTGAAACACAAACAACAGTAGTAGATGTTGAAAAGCCTACTTCAGACCCTGATATGGTTGAATTAGTTGAGGTTGAAGTTCCAACAGAAAAGGCTGAAGAAAAGATTGAGAGCGAAACGGTGTCTGATCAAGTTCGTATGGTAAAAGACCTTTTTGAAGGCAAAATTGTTGAATAATTAAATATTCTTAATATTTTGCTAAAAAGCGTTATTAAACATGGTTACAAGGGCATATATTATATATAACCATTCTTTATATTATTCCCTATATAACTTACCTTACCATACTCCTTTATCATGTTACGAGCCGAGTTATCGGCTGATTTTCATATAAAAAGTCCGTAGTATATAACAATTTAAGATTTATAAATTTGTTGCATTCGTGCAATAAGAGCTTCAGATAGGCATTAAAATTCTTGTGTACCGATTTCGCTTATCTGAAGTTTTTATATGCTTATTTTTACAACCGCTTTTTTAACGTAAGATGGAGTGCTCACAGCTATTTGAGGCATGTGAACATCTTGCGGATAAAGAATAATAAAATCGTTTTCGTTCATGTTTATAAATTGATAAGTATCGTTTGTTATTTCAAGAAATTCAAGGTCTTTAGACTCATCATAAGCTTCTAAGGTATGGTAATTGTCAATTTCACCAACCCCAATTTTTTCAGAACCTTTAATCATAAATTGAATATCAATGTATTTTCTGTGAGCTTCCCATTTACCTTGAGTTTCAGGCTTTGAAGTATAGTCTTGAACATTGATATAAACATCATCGCCTAAAATGTCGTAACGTCCGTTTTCACGTTCTTTTAAGTCGTTTTGTTCAAGATATTCTAACGCTAATTTTATCTTGTCTGACAAGCTATAATAGTTTTTCGTATATTTTAATGAGTTTTTTATCATAGTTTTAGTATATCATAATATCTATGAATAAGAAAAAATATTATACTTATTTATTGTTAACTGACCGAAATACTTACTATTGCGGTTATACAGACGATATAGAACATCGTTACATAAAGCATATTTTAGGTACTGGTGCAAAATATACTCGTGCCAATAAACCAAAGAGCATAGCATATTTAGCCGAATTTAATACTAAATCAGAAGCTATGAAGGAAGAGTGTCGTATTAAGCGCCTTACAAGAAAAGCTAAAGATGAATTAGTCAAAGCCTTTAAGAATGTGCGTTTAAGACGTTTGATTAAAAGTATTTTATTAGAAGTTCAAGAACTACAATGTGCCTAAGGTCTTCTTATAGCATCGTCTGCGCCAGTTTCTTTTCCACCTTTAACTTTGTATAGCGGAATATATTTGTGAACTTTATCACTTCTGCTTGCATCAGAATCGTCTTCTTTTTTTAAGTCATTATATTCATTTTTGATTTGTTTAACTTCTTCTTTGTATTGTTTTTTAAGCTGTTTTTTACGTTCTTTTTCGGCTTTTTTCTCGTTTTTAGCCTTGTCTTTTTCGTAAGCTTCTGCTAGTTTAGCTTCTGCTTCAACACTTTCGGGGTCGATAATACCGTCTTCTACAATTTTTAAGCCAATAGTACTAACTTCAATGCCGTTATCCATAACGCTTTCAAGGCGAGTTTGCTCGCCACGTACGTCAATACTCCAAATGCCAAGGCATCTAGGTGGATTGCCAGCATAAGCGTAAGCTGCAACAAGGATTCTGTCTGGATTTTTAACCGAAAAACCAAGTGGGTAAATATCCCAACGAAGTTCTTTTATGTCCATGTTCTTTGTTGTTCGCCAATAGTAGCGAATAGCCTCTCTTATTTCAGGTATTCTAATAGTTTTTTTAGTTACAAAATCATAAACTAGCATTTCGGTCTGCCAAATGCCATCTTCGACATTACCAGTTTTTTCTTTTGCAACTACATATCTCATATCGGCAGAAAAATCAATTGGAGTAATCGTTCTGAATGTTCCATATTCAATTAATGTACGATCTGTAGAAAAAATTGGTTTAGGGTCTTTTGCAGCTATATTTGCGCTTTTAACCTTATCAACATCTGTTTGACCTTGTCTTAGTGGAACTACGTAGACATCGCAATCTGTTGATTTCGTTTTTGAATAATAGCTTACAATTGGCTGAATCATCATTGTAACATCTGGTGCAATTAAAGCTGTTGGCAATTCTTTCTTTTCGTGAAATAAGCTTCTGTGAAGATGCATTTCGGGACTTCCAGGAGGATTGTTATATCTCACTAATTTATAATGTGGTTGTGGCACATAGACCATTTTGCTATCTTCTACTTTTTTGATGTATTCACCAGTACCTTGTGATTTATCCTTTGCCATAGACTCCTTTTCGTACTCTTGTACAGTCATATAGCCTGATTTGGGTAAAAGACTTTTTTCATAATTCTCTTTCGCTTCTTGTTGGTGAACTTTGCTCCTGTAATCCCATTCATTATTGTTCAAGGCAAAGCAACAAGCAACTCCGATAAATTGAAGTCCTATAATTCCTGTTAAAACCTTGCGTAGCATATTAAACAAGTCCTTGTGTCATTGCAATGTTAACAGCTTTAGTGCGTTTTGTAACGCATAGCTTTTGTAAAATGCTGTGTACGTGAGCTTTTGCTGTCGATTTAGAAATGAAACAGCGGTCAGCAATTTGTGGGTTTGAAAGTCCTTCAACCATAAGAGATAAAATTTCCATTTCTCTTTCTGTTAGTCCATAAAGGTTTTTGCCGTCTTTGTAGTTGATTTCACCAGTGGCAACGCCAGTCGGTTTATTTGTGCGTTGGATATTTGATAGTACAATTCTTGCAATTTGTGGGTCTAACCAGCCAGAACCTTCTGAAACAGACTTGATTGCGCGTTCGGTTTGTTCTGCGTTAGCACCTTTCATAATATAGCCGTTTGCACCTGCTTCAAATGCAGAAAGAACGTCGTCTTCGCTATCACGAGATGTAAACATTAAAACTTTTATTTCAGGATTTGTTTCTTTTATTCTTTTTGTTGCTTCAATTCCATCAATTGTTGGTAAGCCGATATCCATTAAAACTACGTCAGGAAGTAGAGCACGAGTTTTTTCAACACCTTCTAAGCCGTCTTCAGCTTCGCCAATAAGGTCAATATCGCCAATTTTTTCTAACACCAATGATAAGCCCATTCTAACCATTAAATGATCTTCTACAATAAGTACTTTTACGTTAGCCATTATACTGTAAGCCTTTCTTTACTTGGTGTTGCAACAACATCTGTTAAGATAAATGAAAATTCGCTACCTTGGTTAATTTTACTTTCTAGCCAAATTTTACCGCCATGAGCTTCAATAATTTGTCTTGAAAGATATAGTCCTAAGCCAGTTCCTGTTGAGCGTTTTTTACTAGTGCCTTGTGAAAAACGTTTAAACAAATGAGGTATATCCTCTTTTGGTATGCCGTTTCCTGTGTCAGTAACTGAGAATAAGAAGTCACCAGCTTGTTCTTTAGCTATAATCTCAATTTTCCCGTGTGGATTTGTGTAATTTACAGCATTACCGCACAAGTTAGCAATTACTCTACCGATTTCTTGGCGGTCTGCTGTAATTAACAAATCGTCATTTGCCTCAAATGTAACTTTAAACTCAATATCCTTCTTATCTGCAAGGGGTTTTAATTCCTCATAGCGTTGCATAATAAGGTCTTTAATGTTAAAGTTACTCTTCACTAATTCAATTTTGCCTGCATCGAACTTGTACACTGTTAATAAACTGTTTACAAGTCCCAAAAGTCCTTCATTATTTGCTTTCATAGTTGATAGCAGCATGTGTTGTCTGTCATTCAACTCGCCAACAGTTCCGTCTAAGAAGAAGTCTAGCGTTTGAATTGCTGCTGTAAGTGGGGTTCTCATATCGTGCGTAAGTGTTGCAATGAAATCATCTCTAAGTCTGTCTGTTTCCTTTTGAACACTTACATCTCTAATTACGCCAACGAATTTTTGTTGTGGGTCGTTGTCGTCTTCTGTTGCAATTAGGGCAAAACTAACTTCAACAGGAATATGTTTTTCACTCAATGTATTTACGATATAACAATCTCTTAATACGGCTTCGCCTTCTTCAATACATTCGTCGAAAATCTCGTTCAAGTTTTTACCAAACACTAAATTTGACAAGTTGGTGTTTAGCAAGTGGCTTTGCGATAATCCTGAAAGGTTTTCTGTTGCTGGGTTCACTTGTTCAATGTTACCTGATTTATCAGTGATAATAATGCCGTCTGCGCAATAAGTGACAATACTCTTTAATTGAGAGTGAGTTTTCATTAAGTCTGCGGTCTTTTCAGCAACTAAATCTTCCAAGTTGTGCGAATATTTTTCTAACTCTTTTTTTGCAACTTCAAGTTCGTCAATTTTTTCGTGAAGTTTGTCAAGCAAGTTACTTCTTTCAATACCATTTTGAATTGTAATGATTAAATCGTCGTTATCCCAAGGTTTTTCAATGTATTTGTACAGACCAATTTCATTAATTGCACGAATAGCGTTTTCTTTGTCTGCATAACCTGTAAGCAATATTTTACTTACGTCTGGATATAATTTTTTTGCTTCTGATAAAAACTCTAAGCCATTCATTTCAGGCATAATGAAGTCTGAAATAATAATATCAGGTTTGTTGCTCTTCAAAAATTCAACAGCCTCCACAGGATTATTGAAAGCCTTGCAATTAGAGTAACCTTCCATTTTTAGAAGCGTTTTAAATGCAGATGTAACCATTTGTTCGTCGTCGACGATAAGAATCATACTGTTTTTCATAACAATATGATACTGTATTTTTTAACCCATGCCAAATTCTTAACAAAGTTTAAAAAACTTTTGCGCGTCTGAATGGCCAAATGATTGTAACCGCTTTTCCAATAAATCTTTCTTTAGGTAAAAAGCCCCAATAACGACTATCTTGAGAGTTTCCTCTGTTGTCACCCATCATAAAATATTCGCCTTCTGGAACAATCATAGGACCACAATGCATTGCTGCTGTACAATCGTTATAGTCATATTTACTTTTTATGTATGGCTCATCAAGAGGTTTGTCATTTACAAGTACCTCAAAAGCGCCGTCTTTAAGTTTTTTAATTTCAATTTTATCACCAGGCATACCAACAACGCGTTTGATAAAAGCAATATCATCGCAGAAAAATCCTGTTAATCGTTCAAAAATACGCATTGGAGTTGCTTCTAGGTGAACCATTGGTGGATAAAACACCATAATATCACCACGTTTAGGAGTTTCGTAAAAACGTGAAAAACGTTCCACAAAAATTCTGTCACCCTCTATAAGAGTTGGGTGCATTGAGCTAGAAGGTATCCAGCGAATTTCTCCAATGAAAAATTTGATTATGATAACCATTACAACAACGAAAACGACAGTTTCAACTGTTTCTTTTACTGTTGCTTTAATTTTCTTTTTTAGTAAGTTTTTGTCTTTTAACACATTAAGTGCGTTATCTATATTTTCTTTTAACATATTTTTAATAAATCTAATAACTCTATTAATGCTTGCTTATACCCATTTTCAGGAGCTTTATCCAAACATTTTTTTACACGATTGATATAATTATCTAACAATTCCTTTGTTTTTTCAATGCCATAATCAATATTCTTTACGTCTTTGGCAAAAATCATTGGCGCTGTATAAATCCCTTCTTCAATATCGTTATTTTTTGGCTTGTCGTCTTCTGTAGAAATTACATTTAACAAGTCATCACGAATTTGAAATGATATACCAAATCTTTTGGCAAAGTCTTTTGCAGAATTTGTGTCTAAGTTTGCAACCATAGCACCACTTACAATTGATGCCATAAATAGTTCTGCAGTTTTGTGTTTGCAGCGGTCTAGGTATTTGTCAAAATCTGTAAGTTTAAATTTGTCATAATATTGGTTTATTTCACCGATTGCCATTTTTTTTATTGCAACGTTAAAAAGGTCTAAAACCTCAAAAGATTTTACATTCAATAATTTTTTTATAGCAGTTGTTAATAAGAAATCGCCAGTTACAACAGCTAAGCTGTTGTCAAATTCTTCGTTTAATGTTTTGTGGCTACGGCGTTTTGCCGATTTGTCGATAACGTCATCGTGAATTAGTGTTGCGTTGTGTATAAGTTCAACTGCAGATTGAATTTCAAGTTGAGTTTGTGTAATTTCAGCACCATACATTTTTAGATAAAGAATAGCAACAAGTGGACGGATTCTTTTAGATGGGGCTTTGATTATCTCTACAAGTGCATTCTGAAGTTCGTCGTTTCCGCAATAAAAGTCTGTAAGAGTATTTTCAACTCTGTATAGTTCATCTGCAACAAGTTTTTTTATATTTTCATATTTTTCTTTAAAATTCATTGTTATATTTCGTCCCATAGGCTTAAAACATCTGCAACTGTTATATGGTCGTCAATTTCATTCATGCATGTAATATGACTTGTGTCAATGCTCTCATCGAATACTTTTTCTAATAAAGCTTTATTGTAGTTAAATAAAATTGAACCGTGTTGTAAAACATAGCCTTCTTTTCTGAATTGAGCTGAACCTATAAGTTTTTTGCCTTTATAACATAAATCTGCGCTTGTTGTTACTTGCATACAGTAATTAATATTCATATTGGTGTGACGTTTGTCTTGATATTCAAGCTCAATGCCTAGCTTTTTGAACTTTTCAATAAAAATTTGACCGATTTCTTTATAAGTTCCTACAATGCTGTCACCGTGTTCAAATGTGTAAAATGGTGCAATATAGCTGTATGTAATTTCTTTATCATGTAAAAGAGCTCTGCCACCAGTTAAACGCTTAACAACGTGAATATTTTTTTCTTTTAAAAAGTTTCTATCCAAAAAGTCGGCTTTTTGGTTTCGACCAAGTGAAATGCACGCAGGACTCCAGCCATAAAGTCTGAAGATAGGCTCTTTCGACTGTTTGCTAATAGCATTGTCTAACAGCTCTCTGTCAATCTGCATGTTGCTTGCGCCAGTATTCACTTCAAATGGATAAAACTTCATATTCTAAGTATATAACAAAATCTCAAGCAAGTTCAATATATAAAGATTTAATACAAAATAAGAGGCGCTTTGCTCAATGTGCAAAGCGCCTCTTATACATTTAACTATTATTTTTCAAATGGTGGACGACCTTCTGGACGTGGAGGTCTATGACCTTTGAAATTCTTTTCACGTTCAGCTTTTATTTTTGCCAATTCAGCTTTTTGTTCTTTTGTTAGTATTGATTCAAAAGATTTTCTGTTAGCTTCCATTATTTTATGTTCTTGATCTTTTAATGCCTTGATTTCTTTGTTTAATTTGATTAAATCAGGGTTAGTTTCTTCGTATTTTTTGATAATTTCAAATTTTGCTTCTTTTTTTGCACGAATTTGCTCTTTAATTGGTTTTAATTTTGCCATATCTGCTTTTCTATTCTTTTCAATTTTTGCTTTTTGAGCTTCTGTCAAATTCAAGCGTTTTTCAAATTCTGCTCTATGGCGGTCACCTTTAAATTCTCTAGGTGGAGGTGGCATCATTTGACCTGTTTTTGCTGGAGTTTGAGCTTTTGTCTGTGTCGTTGTAGTGGCTGCATATGCAGTACTTGTCATTGTAAGTGCAATTATTGATGCTAAAATTAATGTTTTTTTCATAAAATAATCCTTTCTTTATAGCAAGTCTTCTAATAGAATTGCAAGTTCCTTCTTTGCATTAAATAGTCTTGATTTAACTGTTCCCATTGGGCAATTAAGCTCTTTGGCGATGTATTCATAACTTAGCCCTTCAATTTCGTACATCATAACGACTTCTTTTAATTTTGGCTTTAATGAATTAATCGCTTTGACTATTCTTTTTTGTCTTTGTTTTTGAATGAATACGGATTCCGGATTTTCCATTTCATTCATTGTGTTGTATTCTTGAATTTCGTTTGAAATGGTATTGTCTTGTAATTTTTTTGCCGAAGATTTCAAATAATCTTTAGAAAAATTCTTTGCAATAGTGCCAAGCCAACCAGTTAGCTTGCCTTGTTCTTAGTATTTATCAGACTTTTGCCACGCTTTAATGTAGATTTCTTGTTCTATATCTTCATTTTCTTCCTTGGTAATTAGTTTGATAACTTTTTTTATATTATTTTGATGAGTTTGTATAATTTCTTTTATATCCATTAATTTACCGTTATAAGTCCATAACTGTCTACAGGCATGCCATATTCGTTAAAACTGCTTGTTGTGTCAGAACTTGATGTGCCATAAGTAGTTGTCGGCATCACATATTGCGCAAAGTGACCTAATAATACTCCGATAAAAAGTCCTAAACCTAGAATGCAAGCAACTTTCATCCGTCCAAAAGACTCTCTGCGTTTTTGAATATAGTATGGTTTTACTTCTTGAAGTAGGCTAGAAACTTTATCCATTTTTTCTTGTTCTGCTTGACAATCAGGACAAGTTTTAATGTGTTCTTCTAGTTCCTTTTCATCTCTAAAAGTAAATAGACTTTCGTATTTTGTACATTTTTCTTTCATAATATTTTTCCTTTACATTAGTATAACGATTTAGAATCAAAAATGTTCATTTTTAATTACCTTTTTATTAAAAAATATTAAGAACTAATAAAATCAAGCATTTTCGGCGTTATGTTCATGTTACTATTATTACAATAGTAGAAGGATTTGAGGTTAACATGGAAAAAAGAGATGCTTGGAACTCACGATTTACATTTATTATGGCTGCAGTAGCATCAGCCGTTGGCTTAGGTAATTTGTGGCGTTTTCCTGGAATTGTATATCAAAATGGTGGTGGTGCATTTTTAATACCATATTTTGTAGCACTTGTAACTGCAGGGATACCTCTTTTGGCTATGGAAATATCTATTGGTAAAAAGTTCCAATTAGGTGCACCAATGGCTTTGAAAAAAATGAATCCAAAATTTGAATGGATTGGTTGGCTTGGTGTAGGTACTGCATCTTGTATTACCTCTTATTATTCTGTTGTATTGGCTTGGGTTATTTATTATGTATATTTAGCATTTACATCACCTTGGTTACATAAAAACGCAACTGATATTTTTATGAAGGATACTTTACACGTATCAAGTGGAATGTTTGACATAGTGGGCATAAACTGGATTATGTTTACTTCACTTATTGTTGGTTGGTTTGTAATATGGTTATGTATTAGAAAAGGTGTTGATTCTGTTTCAAAAGTTTTAAATTATGTTGTAACAGTACCATTATTTTTATTAATTGTAATGATTGGTAGAGCAATAACCCTTCCTGGAGCAATGCAAGGTTTGTATTACTATTTAGTTCCCGATTGGTCAAAACTTTTAGATCCAAGTGTTTGGGCTGCAGCTTATGGACAAGTATTTTTTTCTTTAAGTATTTTGTTCTCAATTATGGTTGCTTATGGTAGTTATTTGAAAAAAGATGCACCAGTTACATCTGATAGTGTAATTATTGCATTGGCGGATGCTTTGGTTAGTTTCTTAGCAGGTTTAGCAAGTTTTGGAACTTTAGGCTATTTGTCTTATGTTACACATACTCCAATTTCTGAAATGAGTTATTCTGGTGTTATGTTTGCCTTTGTTACTTATCCGACAGCAATAGCTGCAATGCCAGGTGGAGATTTAGCTGTTAAAATTTTCTCTTTAATATTTTTTGTAATATTATTCCTATTGGCCTTAGGTTCAGTATTTTCAATCGTTCTTGCGGTTGCAACTTCATTTAAAGATAAATTCGGGACTTCAAAAGCAAAGACAACTTTGTTTTTCTCTATTGTTGGCTGTATAATTGCAATGCTTTATGTTACAGATGCAGGATTATACTGGGTTGATGTTGTAGACCACTTTATGAATGACTTTAACTTGATTATGATAGGCTTAATCGAAACAGTTGCATTAGGTTGGTTCTACGGTGCTGATAAAGTTTTAGAAATTGTTAATGATGGGTGCAATTTTAAATACGGAAAATCTTGGATTTTTTGTATAAAATTCCTTTGTCCAATTGTATTTGCAATAATTACAGTAAGTTACTTGTATGTAAATATTAAAACACCTTATGGTGGTTATCCTCTTTCAAACTTGATGATTGCAGGTTGGGGCTTTATTGCAGTAACCTTTATATTTAGTGCTTTGATGACTTATTTCAAGGATTTTAAAGCTCCTGCAACTATCGAAGATAAAGAACAATAATTTTAATATTTATACAGGATAAAAACTGATTAAAAAGTTGTTAACATGGGAATATCTTTAGTATGGAGGATATTTCCATGAGTTTTGACGTAAATCCATTAAATGATTACACCCCACCAAGTATTAAAACTAACAAAACCTCTGATGGAGGTGCTGGAAGTTTGGGTTATTTCAAGCAAGAAGAAAAGCGTAAAGAGCAAGAGGACGAACTTGAAAAAAGCATTTTTAAAGAATCAAAAGATTCGTATTCTTTCTCAATAAAAGATGCTGAAAACTCTTATTATGGTGAACTTCCATTATCCTTGAAAATAATAAATGCAATTAAGGATTTTATACGAAAGTTACTTAACAAGTAAATCAAACAATTCCCAGTTAAAATGTTTGCTGTTAACGAACTCTAGTAGTGCTCTGTGGTCTAATTGTTTTAAGCGTGAGAACATATAGCCATAATCTTCGTTTGCAAGCATTGATAATGCAGGAATTTTTGCATCATTGCAAATTGCTTCAATTTTATAATCATAATTGATTGCAAGTGTTTTTATACCATATTTCAAGGCAATTAGAATAGCGTGAAAACGCATTGCTATCATATATTCTAAACTTGCAATAAGTTTTATAATTTCTTTTGGTGTTTTTCCTGAAATTACAGTTGTTTTTAAGTTAGGATTTACAGAAAGAAGTAATTGTTCAAAATGTTGGCAAACTTCTAAATCAAGGCTATCTTGGAATGAATAAATTTCAATCTCTTTGTCTGCAAATTCAATAGCAACACGGTTTGCAAGAGTGATTAAAAGTTTTTCAGTTAAGGATTTGAAACTTCTAAGCTGAATGCCAACTCTGTTTGAAGGTGTTGAACCAGTAACCTCCAAATCATATAAAGGGTCACAAACAAGTTCTGGTTTCAATCCCCAACCTCTTAACAAGAACAGACTTTTATCATCCCTGACACTAATCCAACGACAATTTTTAAGAAGTTTTTTAGTGAAAAACTCACCTATCTTGTTGTTAATTGGACCAATTCCCTGAGCAAAAATTAGGACTTGTTTTTTATAAAACTGAGCCATAAATATTACCCAAAGGTAATAAAACAAGCTTTTTACGCTTGTTGCATCTTGCAAAAGGCTTCCCCCACCAGAAATTAAAGTGTCACATTTAGATAAAGCTCCTATAACTTTTCCTAATTTGAAACTGTTAATGGCATTAACACTGTATGTTTTTGCTGTTTTTTCTGGGTTTGTTGATAAGACAGTAATTTCAGCCTCGTCTTTTTTTAATCTTTGGATAAGAACCTCTAAAATAGATTCGTCGCCAAAATTATCTGCACCGTAATATCCTGATATAACTACCTTTTTGCTCATTTTATTCTACCTTATGTGTAATTTCTTTTACTTCTTCTTGTGTTGGAATTGACTTAATTGCACCAATCTTTTGCGCTTGCAATCCGCTTACAATAGTACCCAACTTTGTTGCATCATAAGGTGATTTACCTTTTATTAATGCGCTTAGGAATGCTCCATTAAATGCATCTCCAGAGCAAGTTGTGTCCACGATTGTTTTTGCAAAATATTCAGTGAAAACAATTTCACCATTGCAACCAGTATAATATCCAGAGTTTTCAGTTGATTTTACAACAACAGTTTGAATGCCTAAATCCCAACAATATTTAATTACGTTGTCTATTGATTTTGATTCAAAAAATACTGGAATATCGTTTGTTCCACTTAAAAATAATATATCCACATTTGAAATAACTTCGTCAAAACACTCTCTTGCTGCTTCTGGAGTGGTAATAGTTTTTTTGAAGTTAGGGTCATAAGCTGTGATTACATTATTTGCTTTGGCAATTTCATAACTCTTTTTAACAGCCTCTCTAGCAGATAGAGAAAGAGATTGGGTTATGCCAGTTGTATAAAAAAGTTTTGCACTTTTTATGTAATCCTCTTTGATATCTTCCAGTGACAACTTTTGTGCTGCAGTTTTTTTACGGTATAGAGCTAATTCTTTTGGTTTTCCGTCGTGTCTTGAAATAAGAGCAATCGCATTTTGCTCAGGAACAGTACGTACATAATCTATATCAAGGTTTTCTTTTTTCCATTCATCAAGTAAAAAGTCTTTGAATGGATCTTCGCCAACACAAGTTATATACCCTGTTTTTACACCAAAGCGAGATGCTGTAATCGCAGTTACAATTGCATCTCCGCCATAGTATTTGTCAAAACTTGTTGCATCCTTAAAATCTTTGTCGCTAGACAATTCAATAATGGATTCACCAATGGTAATTAGGTCAATCTGATTTTCCATAATTAGCCTTTGATTTTGTTTAAAATTTCTTTTGCTTGTTTTGTGATTTCAGCATTTGATAGACCTTCATAGAAGTTTCTACCAACACCAACAGCTTTTGCGCCAACATTAATATAATCCATAACTTCAGATAATTGAATATGTCCCATTGGCATCAAGTTTAAGAATGGCATTGGACGTAGGATATCTTCAATATACTGAACTCCGCCAAGTGCTGTTACTGGGAATATTTTAATAAGTGGTATTCTTGATTTCCAAGCATCATAAGCTTCGTTAGGAGTAGATGCGCCTGCAATGAATGGCATTTGTCTGTTTTTTGAAATTTTTACCATATTCATTTGATAAATTGGTGATGAGAACAATTTTGCACCACTAGTTAATGCTTGTTCTGCTTGTTGTTGAGTTATAATACCGCCAGCGCAAACAACAGCATCTCTTGAAATTTCTGTAATTGCAGAGTATAAAGATGGATTTTCAACTGTGATTTCCATAATCTTAATACCGCCTTCAATTAGAGCGTGTGCAATATCAATAGCCTTTTGTGCATCTTTGTTTCTTACAATCGGATAGATTTTTTCTTCCGAAATTAATTCCATTACATTTTTCTTCATAACGTATCCTTTTTTTTGACTTTATTATATCATGAAATAAATAATAAACTATTAATAAGGAAAAATTTAATGAAAAAACTAAAAACATTAGTAATATTTGCAGTTTTTGTAATATTTATGTTGGTTGCTTATATAATATTTGGTCAATTCTTTGAACCTCGTGTTTATAATTTTATGGTCAAAAACTTTGTTGCGTACAATAAAGGTTCTGACGGCATTGTTCTAGTCGTAATTGATGAAAATTCTATTTCACGTCATCGTTGGCCTTGGAGCAGAGAGAAATACGCAAAGATTTTTAACTATTTAGGTAATTATACAAGTGCTAAAATGATAGGTTTTGATGCTGTATTAACAACAAATGATAATCCAGCAAAAGACAAACAGTTTTTTGACACAGTAAAAAATGTTGATAATTTCATTGGCGGTTTTAGACCAATGAGTGGTAAGTATGCAGATGAAAATATTGGTAATACTTATGATAAAAAATTCCAAGAAAAATACCAAATTCCATTGGAAGTAAAAACTAGAGCTCCAAAATTTGAAATTTTTAGAAGTTTGTCAATGTATCCAGAAGGATATTTTAAATCTTTAGCAAAAAACGGTTCTGTTTGGGTTCTTCCAAATCAAGTAGATAACTGTATCAAAGATATGCCACAACTTGTTTACTACAAAGGACAATATTATCCATCCCTTGCATTAAGAATGTATATGTATTTGAACAAGGTTAAAACAATGACCTTGACAGATTCAAATTTAATCATTGATGGTGAAGATGATATAAAACTTCCTGTTCATAAACGTTATGGACAAATTTTCACGTACTTACATTTCTATAAAAATTATAAAAATTCAGATTACACACACAAAACTTACTCGGCTATAGACATTATTGACTCAATGGATGATATAAAAGCTGGTAGAAAACCGAAAGTTGACCCGAAAGCATTTGATAATAAAATCGTATTTGTAGGTGCTAATGCAAAAGCTGCAGGACTTTCTGAAGATACTTTTGCGACTCCAATGCAAGCAAAACATCCTGGGGTTGATATTCAGGCAACAAGTTTGGATAACTTAATACATAATCAGCCAATGCGTTCGATTTCTGAAGGACAAGATTTTGTATTAACGCTATTTTTAATTATTGCTACATTCATTGTTGTTAGTAACTTCTCATTATTGCAAGGTTTGTTAATTTTATCTTCAATGATTATTGGTTATATCTTTTTAGCCATACTTTCATACAAATTGAACTTTGCTGTACCTGTAATTACTCCAATAGCACTTCAATTAGTAACAATGATTTTTGGTTATTCACGTAAATTTATTGTAGAAGCTAGAAACAAAGAAAAAATTAAAGATGCGATGGGAAAATACATTTCTCAAGATATTATGCAGAATGTAGTAAATAATATTGATAACGTTAAATTAGGCGGTAAAAAAGCTAATGTAACAGTTCTTTTTGCTGATATTCGTGGCTTTACTTCAATGAGTGAGAAGTTAGAACCAGACGAAATTTCGGTAATTTTGAACGAATATTTTACAGCGCTAGAGCCGATTATTAGTAGCTATAATGGTGTTATCAATAAATTTATTGGTGACGCAATTATGGCTATTTTTGGTGAGCCAATTCAAGATAAAGATCACGCAGTAAATGCCGTAAAATGTGCAGATGCAATGCTTAAAAAAGTGCAAGAACTTCAAAAAAAATGGCTAGAAGAAGGTAAGCCAAAAATCGAAATTGGTGTGGGTATTAACACAGGCGAAGCCTTTGTTGGAAATATAGGTTCTGAAAAGCGTTTAGAATATACAGTAATTGGTGATATGGTAAACCTAGCAAGCCGTATTGAAAGTTATAATAAAGTTTATAAAACACAGTTTTTGATTAGTTCGTTTACTTATCAATATGTACGCGGTATTGCTGATGTAATCAAAATCTCAGAAGTTAAGATTCGCGGTAAAGAAAAGAAAATGAATATTTATGAGGTCTTGAGGTTAACTTAATGAAACACGCGTTAATTGTGGATGATTCACAAAGTTGGAATAATTATCATTGTCAAAATTTGTTTCAAATCTATGGAGAAGAACTAGAAATAGATAGAGCCTATACCGCAAGAGAAGGTTATGATTGGGTTTATAATTATGTAGATAATCCGTACGATTTAATCATAACAGACCTTTCAATGGAAAGTGACTTTGCTCCTAAATTTGCTGGTGAGTGGTTGGTTGAGCAAATAAAACTTTTAAAACAATATTACAAGACTAGAATTGTAATCATTTCTGGTTCTATGGCGATAAAGCAGATAGCAGAAGACCTTGGGGTTGATTGTATCCCCAAGTATGTAGTAGCTAGTGACATTTCGGTCTATAAAAACTTAAACTTCTAAGGAAAAGAGTTTGTGCGCAATATCGCTAATTTCGACCGTGTCTTCTATCTCTCCTGTAACTTCTGCTGCCACTATGGCATTACTAACTTCTTGAGAAGCTTCCAATACAGCCTTTAGTGCTTCCAACTCTGTTGGAAATAAGCTAATTTTAGCCATGTCTGTAACGTTCAAGTGCAACTCCTTTTGTTAGTATATTATATATATACCCTAAGCATGTAACCTTGAAACCTTTAAATTAAGAAACATGACATTGTTGTAATAAAACTTTTTATTGTCTTATGTACGGTTAAAACTACTTGATTTCAAAGTCTACGCTTTCGTTACTTTCTTTTTTTAAGCCAGTTAAAAGTTCATAAACGTAAGATGTCGCAAGACCTGCAAATGCGTTCATTAATGCACTTAGTAAAGCAACAAAGAATACAAGTAAAAGTAATACGATAAAACTTCCAAAACTATTAAAGAAGTATTTAAAGAAAAAGTGAGATTGTAAAGCGCCTAAAGGAATAAATCCTAAAACTAAATTGATAGGAGTGTATACAATAGAAGCAGCAACAAAAGACACAAAGCCGATTACACCACCAAGGATTGCACCTTCTCTCATGTCAAAAATTCCGATTAAATTTTCACGTTTCATGTAAACTAAAATGACTGGTGCTAAGCATATTACTAATATTGTTATAGAAAAAATATTAATGAATGGGATTAATGATAAAAATCCTAAAGCTCCACCTGCAATAGCTGCTAATATAGCAATTTGTTTCAATAATAGTTCGTTAATCATAATTATTTTCCTTTATTTTGTTATTAAATCTCTGCAATTTCTAGTATGACAAATAGCAATTGCAATTGAATCTATTGTA
Source organism: uncultured Candidatus Melainabacteria bacterium (assembly GCA_937895785.1). Lineage (GTDB taxonomy): Bacteria > Cyanobacteriota > Vampirovibrionia > Gastranaerophilales > Gastranaerophilaceae > UBA6984. The sequence continues at coordinate 37,832 of CALBKW010000154.1, forward strand.
TCATCTAATTTTGGTAAGTCATCACGCCCAAGTGCTATTTTTACCATTTGTTCAACTTCTTTTTTACTAGCTCTACCAAAACCAGTAAGAACTTGTTTTACTTCCATAGGAGTATATTCATAGGTCTTTACTCCAAATTTTTCAAGTGCCATAAGAATTACTCCACGTGCTTCTGCAACGGGCATAATTGTCGTTTGGTTTTTGAAGTAAAAAAGTTTTTCCATTGATGCGACATCTGGTGAATATTTTTCAATTATTTGAGAAATATCTTGAAATATCTCATACAATCTTGAAGCATCAGACTTCCCTTTTTCTGTTTGTATAGAGCCAGATGCAAGTAAATTTAGGTTTGTACCGTCAAAATCAACGATACTGTAACCTACAATTGCCATTCCTGGATCGATACCTAAAATCTTCATATAATTATTATAGCAATGTTTTTACGAAAGGCAACGATTTAACAAAAATAAAGAGGACATAGCATGTTAAGTTTTGTAAAGTGTTAAAATGACACTAATAACAATAATTTGGCTAATACGCATAAAATTGATTAAATAAAAAGGTTGACTTTATAATATTTAAGTGCAATAATTAAATTGTGCTTTAAAAGTGTAGATTAAACACTAAATGCATTACATTTACCCTTACAAACGAATATAAACTCCTAAATAATAAACACTAAAAAGAGACCATTAGGATGCAGAAAACACACACTCAGCAAATGAGTGTTTTTTTTTTGCTAAATTCATTATCTGATTGGATGAGTAATTCCGTATCCAAATAGTGCAAAGTCATACTTTGCGGGGTCTTTTTCATCAAACTTTTTAAGGTTATTTGTAAGTTCTAATACAGCTTTATAGTCGTTAGAGTTTCTTGTTAAAAGCCCCATTTCTCTTGACATTCTAGCAACATGTGTATCAAAAGGTATGACTAACTCTGATGTTGGAATAAAGTCCCAAAGTGCTAAATCTACGGGAGGTTTTCTAACCATCCAACGCAAAAACATATTTAGACGTTTTAAAGTTCCGCCTTTTTGTGGATTTGGAACAAGATGGCAGTAGCCTTGAGTTAGGTCACAATTATCATAAAAATAATTGCAAACGGCTTGTAGCATTGGGGTTGTATTGCCGTCATAATTGCTTTCAAACAACCATTTCAAAGATTTTTTGTTTTTATATAAGTTGTTTAGTTTTTTAAAAAAGTTTGCAAAATCAGGCTCTTTTGTAAATCTATAATTGTAATCACCAAGCATTTTAGGCTCAAAGTTCACTACAAAATCATAAGGTTTGTAATCAATAAGTTTTAAAAGTTCTTCAATTTTTCTCAAGATAACTTTTCTATTACCATACGCAATGCAAGAAGAAAGAAAACCTGCAATTGTAATATCTTCTTCGTTTTTAAATTTATGTGGGAATTGAATTGGGTCATCCTTTATAAATTCTGGAGTTTCGTATTGTTCTACGAGTTTGTCTAATTCTTCTTTGGTAATCATCTTAACCTTTCAAAAAAACTGTTTAAAATATTGTCGCAATCTTGCTCGTATATTCCACCATAAACTTTCATCTTTGATTTGTGTAATATTCTTAAATCAATAGCGGAGCCTAATGCACCATATTGTTTGTCGTAAGACCCAAAGTATAAGTTTTTTATACGAGATTGAATTATTGCTGATGCGCACATAGGGCAAGGCTCAAGAGTTACATACATATCACAATCGTCTAAACGCCAACGTCTTAAACCTTCTTGTGCCATTTTTAAAGCCAAAATTTCTGCGTGCGCAGTTGCGTCGTGTAATTCTTCTTTTTTATTGTGGGCGAATGCAATTATTTCATCGTTTTTAACGATAACAGCACCTACTGGAATTTCATTTTTAGTTTGAAGTGCAACTTCAATTGCATCTTGCATAAATTTCATAATTTACCTATGATTTGCGATTTGACTTGAATAGAGGGAATGTTACATCAACTTTAAACCCAATTTCATCTGTAGATGAAATTTTAATAGTACCATTCATTGCTTCAACCAGACCTTTAACTATGAACAAGCCTAAACCTGTACCACGTGTCGTTCTAGTTGTTTTGTCGTCTATTCTGATAAATTTTCCAAATAAAGTTTTAAGTTTTTCTTCAGGTATTTTATCGCATTGATTTGTAACTGAGATGACGGCTTCATCTTCGTTGTAAGTGCCTGAAATTACAATTGGAGTGTTTTCCTTTGAATATTTAACGGCATTTTCAACTAAATTAACAATAACTTGTTCTGCTCTATCTTTGTCAGCAATAACAATCGGAAAATCCTCTGATATTTTGTTAATAATTTCTTTTTCTTGGTCGTTTTTAACTAGCGTGATAGCGACAGATGCCGTGTCTGAAATCCAGACAGGTTCTAGTGAAACTCTAATTCTAGCACGCTCAATATCTGGAATCACTAATAAATCCTCAATAAGTCGTTTTAGACGTTCAGACTGACGTTTTATTGTACGTAAAGACTTAACTCGAGTTTCTTCGTCGATTGTGATATCTGTTCTTAAAAGTCTTGAAGTGTATCCTTGAATACTTGTTAATGGAGTTCTAAGTTCGTGACTTACGGTATCAATTAAGTTTGAACGAAACTCATTAAGTTGTTCTAATTTAACGTTTTGTTCTTTAAGTTGTAAGTAAGATTTATGAATTTCAGATGCCATTTTGTTAAATTCAGAGGTTAAAAAGACGATTTCGTAAGGAGTAAAGATGCTCTTTAATAGGCGGATACGTCTTTCGTAGCTACCTTTTGATATTGCCATAATACCTTTAAATAATTGACGAATGTTGATGTACATGAAATAAATATAAAGAGCTACTACAATAAAAATGCTTAAAGCTGAGGCAAAAACAGCCATTAATAGTTTTACTCGGCTGTCATTAATTGTATTTCGAGTGATTTTTTCAGTTGTGTTTACTAAAATCATAACGTCAGGCGAAGTTTTGTGAATGTATGCTAAAGGTTGGTCTTTTAAATTACCATAAGTCACAACTTGGTCGTCTGTAATCTTATCTGGGATTAAATCTACAGATTGTTTATAAATGTCCTCATTGAATTTGTGAGAGGCAATTAGTTTGCCTGTTGAATCAAGAACGTATATTTGTCTTGCGTTATCTTCTAAAGATTTAAACAAATGCTGATTTAGGTCGTCATTTCTGAATGTTGCAACCAAAAATTGATTATCTTTTGTTGGTACAGAAATTGTAAATTTGTTGTTTGCTTTGTTTTCTACATCTAATCTTTCAGCTTGCTCTTCTTTTGATACAAGTTTCAAATCATCATAATTTGGAAAGTTTTTTTGAATTGTTTTTAAGTAATCTTCTTTAGCTTCTTTGCTAGGAAAATGATTTAATGCAATACTAATTTGTTCAAGTTCATTTGTTGCAGTTCTAGCAAAAATATCAACCTCGTTTGATACAACATTAGCAACAAGAGTGGCAGATTCTGTAAGTTGTCTTCTCATTGCGTGTTTGTTAATGTTATTGATAACAATACCACTAACAATCATTGGAATTAGAACCGCAATAAAAAGTACAATCAAAATTTGCTCTGCAATTTTTAATCGTTTTGGTTGTATCAATTTTCTAATTTTATTTAATTTTCGTAGTGCTTTTTTGTTCATTATTCTTCAGCAAATGGAGTTAACTTGTAACCCACGTTTGTAACTGTGTGTAAGTATTTTGGTACTTTTACGTTTTCTTCAATTTTGTTTCTAAGTCCGCCAACGTGAACTCTCAACATTCTAACATCTTCATTGCTATCATAGCCCCAAACTTCGTCTAATAATGTCGCAAGGGTTACTGCGTTGTTAAAGTGTTGCATCAAGCTGTATAAAATTTCAAATTCAGTTGGAGTTAATTTTACACGTTTGTTTAAAATTGTACATTCCAAAGTGTCAGGGAATATTTGAATATCTCCGACATTCAAAACTTCGTTAGATAGAGGATTTTCTTCCACTACTTGGTTTCTGCGTAATAGAACCCTAATTCTAAGTAAAACTTCTTGGATATCAAAAGGCTTTACTAGATAGTCATCAGCGCCATTATCAAAGCCATCAGTTTTATCTTCAATTGTACCTTTTGCAGTAAGCATTAAGATTGGAATTGCAAGTTTTGCTTGTCGAATGTTTTTGCAAACATCAAAACCGTTCATCTTAGGCATCATAACGTCCAAAAGAATAAGGTCATAGGAATTATTTAAAGCTTTATTAAGTCCCTCTAGTCCGTCTTTTGCTGTGTCTACAATATAACCACTTTGTGCAATATCAAACTCAAGTAGTTCTCTAATTTCTTCGTCATCATCAACGATGAGAATCCTTTTTTTATTGTAATTATCCATACATATCCTCTGATTTACATAAAAAATTATATAAAAAAATATCTGAGCTTTCAAGTAACTGCGTGAATTGTGAGAATTTGTAACATATTTTTAACATGATTTTATATTTAAGTAATTTCAAATTTTCACCTCTCTTAAAGTTTATGTAAAAAAGAATAAAGGTAGGTATTACTATAAAAAGGAAGGAATTTTTATGAACATTTCTCATGCAGGTATGGCACAGCCATCTTTTAAAGGGTGGGTTTTTGACGGAAAAACCGCTATTAATGATAGAGCTGTTGCCATGATTTCGTGTTCAAGTCCATCATCGTATGCTACTATGCATTTGTACGGTGGTCAAAAAGTAAATGTTAGAGCTATTGCAGAGGAACTTATTGATATGTGAAATAAATCTAATGAAAAAGGAGTACATGAAGTTCCAAATTATACATTTATGGCATAGTTAAGGATTTTAATTAAAAGCACCAAAATCTGAAAGATTTTGGTGCTTTGTTGTGTATTAATAACCCAATTGTCGTACTTGAAACAAACTCAATTTTTGTGTAAAATGGTGGAAAATTATGGGGATATTATTATGAAAAAATATATTGTATTGTTATGTGTAATTTTGTTTGGTTCAATTGCGTTTGCAAGCGATTATAATGTTTACAAACTTGATAATGGGCAAACAGTTATTGTAAAACAAGTTACATCTAATCCTATTGTTATCATTGATACGTGGATTAAAACTGGTTCTATCAATGAAAATGACCAAAACACAGGTGTTTCTCATTTTTTAGAACATTTGTTCTTTAAAGGAACTGAAACTCATCCAGCAGGAGATTTCGATAGAATTTTAGAAGCAAAAGGTGCGGTTACAAATGCTGCTACAAGCAAGGATTTTACTCACTATTATATAAAACTTCCGTCAAAAGATTTTGATTTGGCTTTAACTTTGCACGCAGATATGCTTTTAAATCCTCAAATTCCACGTAAAGAAATGGAAAAAGAGAGAAAAGTTGTTCTAGAAGAAATTGCAAAGGACAAAAACTCTCCATCTGACATAGTTTATGACAATTTGAATGAACTTATGTTTAAAGTTCATCCTTATAAGCGCCAAGTAATAGGAACATCAAAAGTTATTGAAACAATTACCCGAGAAGAA
>CALBKW010000155.1 GCA_937895785.1 uncultured Candidatus Melainabacteria bacterium
CTTCAAGTTTAGTTTTCATACCACCTCTGCCACAATCAGAAACACCACACGCCATATCCATAATTTCATCTGTAACTTCTTTTACTTCTGTAATTATTTTTGCATCAGGATTATCTTTAGGATTGCAGTCATAAAGCCCATTTACATCAGACAATATAATTAACAAATCTGCATCTAATTCACTTGCAACAAGAGCCGAAAGTTTGTCGTTATCTGAAAAACAAACTTGTGCATCTTTGTATAAAGTTTCTAATTCAAATGTCGAAACTGTATCATTTTGGTTAATTACTGGAACTGTACCAAGCTCAAGTAATTTATTCAATGTATTTCTTAAATTTAAGTATCTTTTTCTTTGTGCAAAGTCATCTTCAATTAAAAGAACTTGAGCCGTATTTATACCATACGCATCAAAACCGTTTTCATAAATAGACATTAATTTTGATTGACCTATAGCCGCACATGCCTGTTTTAAAACGATATCATCTGATTTTTCGACATTAATCTTTTTTCTACCTAAACCTACAGCACCAGAAGTTACTAAAATAACTTCTTTGCCAGATTTAACAAGGGCTGAAATATCTTCAATATAAGAATAAAGGCGAGGTAAAGAAGCTTCCCCGTCATCATTTCTTAAAACATTAGTGCCAAGTTTTACAACAATTCTTTTGGCATTAATAAATTCAGTTTTGTTCATAAAATATATTACCTATAAAATTTAGTGATTTCTTCAAAGTATTTGTCTAGGGCTTTGTAGCCATTGTACATTTCGCTCGGGACATTTGAATAAGCACTTGCGGTAATGTTTTTAAGTTCTTTCGCTCTAATAATAATTATCATATCTGCATCTTTTCTAAGCTCTAAATTATTAGCGAAAGACCATTTTTTCAAAAATTCAATTTCTTCATTTGCCTTTTGAATTGTAGTACATTCAAGAGGTTCAAAATCATATCTTTTCAACAAATCGTACTCAGACAATGTAACTGTAGCTTTAACAGCATGAGATGAGTACATTCTTTTGATAATAACGTAATTATCTGCAGTTCTTTTGTGTGACATAGGAACGTCATTTTTTGCAAGTAAAATAGTTTTTAAAAGTGCCGCCCCAAGATCTTTATCAAAATCGATTATATTTTTTGTAATTAATTTGTTATCCATATTGTTATGATAACTCACACATAGCGGTTTGTCATTTGAATATATATTAATGTTACAAGCAAACTATGTAACAAAATGTAAACAAATAGTTCAAAAGTCTAAAGTTTAGATTTGGGTCTGTCGATAAAAAATATGTGGATAAAACAAATAACTTAAATCAAATTTAATCAAACCAAATGAAAGGGATATGTATATGTTAAAAAGAATTGAAACTCCAAATTGTAATATTGATAATAGCGTAGAATTTATATTAAGAGGCGCTAAAAAACGTCGTTCAATGGCAATGGCTAATGCAAGAATGTTGAACGCAGAACAAGGTATTCAACAAAAATTGGTTGCGGTTAAATAGAACAAAACCAGAAAACGTGCTTGCAGTTGGTAGTGGATATGTGTAGAAGATGGCTGTAAGTAACGAAAATTAAGTGAGATAGTAAAGATAGTTGAGAGATTTTATTTAAAGCTGAGCGTGGTGGCTCAGCTTTTTATTTAAAATTAACAGTGATTAAACTTTTACAAACCTAGAGTGTGTGATATTATGTTTTTGGTATTACGTAACTTAAAAAATAAATGGAAATTAAAATTGAAAAAATAGACGTAAATAATTGGACAGAAATTAATGGCTATTCTTCAAGAGGACGAAGAGTTAAATGTTGGCTTGAAAAAATTTCTGATGGGTCAATTTATATTTATAAAGAACCTAAAGAACTTCAAACTCCCATTTATTTTGTAACGCAAGAAATCTGGACGGAATACATTGCCTACAAGATTGGAACATTCTTAGGACTAAATATACCAGAAGCCATACCTGCAGAATACAACATTAAAAATATTCATACATATGGAATTTTAATAAAAAGTTTTATTACAAAAGAGGATTCACTAATTGAAGCTCAAGATTTTTTTGCAAATACAGATTTTTCTCATAACCTAAAAGATATTAAAAAGATTTTAACCTTAGGGGGGTTTAAAGACTGTGCTTGGGTAAATTATAAAAAAATGCTTATTTTTGACTGCCTAATAGGTAACAATGATAGACATGATGAAAACTGGGGTTTTTGTTTTAATAACAAGTCTAAAAGTGTAATTTTATCTCCAATTTATGACAATGCCTCTTGTTTAGCAAGTGGTTATAATGAAGATAAAGTCACTGAACTGTTAAATAACAAGAACAAACTTGATAAATACATTTGTGGTCCAAAATCTAGACCTCCAAATCTATACTTATCGAAAGATGATTTAAAAAAATATAACCATTATGAAATAATTAGTCACTTACTTAAGAACGAAGATGATATGAAGTGCTTAATAGAGAAAATGTTAGAAAAAAATTATCTAGATTTTGTTGATGATATAATAAAAAAAATACAACAAATGGACCTACCAGAAAAATATAAAATTAGTAATAATAGACGAGAAGTGATATTAAAAATATTACAAAGTCGACGAGAAAAATTGAAAGAGTTAATATAATGTGTACATTTAAAACAGATAAAATTTATTTAACTTGGAAGAAAAATTTTGATAGTTCAAGAAGAATAATTGCTATTTTAGAAAAAGATGATGACTCTTATAAATTTTATTATTTGAAAGAAAATCTTGATATGGCAATAAAAGAAGGCTTTCAATATTATCCTGCATTTCAAGATTTAAATGAAATTTACACAAACAACGTATTAGATATTTTTCAAAGAAGATTGCTAAACCCTGCTCGTAGAGATTATGAAGATTTTTTATCATATTGGGAAGCAAATGATTATAAAAATGATATTTTTGCTTTGTTAGGATTGACTGGAGCAAAACTATTAACTGATAATTTTGAGTTTATTGCACCACATGAGGAAATACCTGCAAGATTTTTAACTAATGTTTCAAGAATTAATATTGCTGACAAAAGTGTAATTGATGAGGCTAAAACTCTTACCAATAAAGAATTACAAGAACGTTTGTCATTAATTCAAGATAAAAATAATCCTCACGACTACAAAGCTATAAAAGTATTATTTGATAGTAAATTTTTAGGATTTATTAAAAGCATTCATTGTAAAAATATTTATGATGCATTTGAAGCAAAATGTGATTTATCATTAGAAGTTAAAAATGTTATTAAAAACGGAACAATTAAGGAAATCTTATTAAAGATTTGTATTAACTAAATTCCTTTTCTTGTTATGTTCTTTTGCGGTGGGATTTTTTAAGCATTTTTTGTTGGTATTCTTCATCAAATTGAAAACGATAACCCTCTTTATATCCCTTAGTTATTGCTTTTGAAAATCTTTTTCTTGTCTTCCAATAAGATGTATGGGCTGCTGCAAATGTTCGCCAACTTAAAGTTCTTGAATAGTCATAGAAAAAACCTTCCTCGTTTGAAAAAGTCATATTCGTCATTTTTTGAATTTCATCGTTCGTATAATTAACGCCATTTGGAAATCCTAACGGATCATCTGCATAATTAACTGTCAAAAAGAAAAAATCTCTTTCTATCAAATACTTATACATTAGGTGCATAAGTTTGCTTGATTCTAAATTTTTATCCGCCATATCTGAATAGAATAGTGGAATTGGACTTGCATAATTGATTACACCAATAATTGAGCCTTCTGGAGCACAATATTTATCAGTGTACTCATCTATTTTCAAATAACCTCTTTTAAATTCTTCCTTATTTTTATTAACAAAAGTTGTTCCCAAGGCTGAGTAGTCAAGAACGTCTGAGCCTACAATAGAAAGCATGCATGCATCTTTTCTTGGATTTTTTCTGACAAATTTTAGCAAATCGTCATCTATACCTTTATCAATCAAATATTCTTCAATATTTAAGTATGGCATTTTATTAAACAAATATTCCATTGTTATAAACGAACCTGCAGAATACCCAAGCAAAACAACTTTTTTGCCTTGAGAAACTTGACCTTTCACCGTAATATCCAAGTCTTGAATAATTGGAATCATGTTATGAGTTTTTTGAACCCATATTGCATCGTGAAGACAATCTGCAATAGTATTTCTTACGAAAAATGCAATAATTGGACTGATTGAGCGCAAAAGATTTGCTTTTTCCTTCATGAACATCAAGTCATTTTGACTTTTGTCACCCCAAAAGAAAATTGTCGGATTTTCATCAATTACATAATGTCCATCATTTAACAAGTATTTGTGTGTAAATTTATCTTTTTCAAATTGGTTTTTAAGCGTTGGATGAAATTTTTTAATTCCACTTAAAAACCAATTTCTCATTTTTGTATTGTTATTATTTGAACCATTAAGGTATACAAAACTTACGTTTGTAGTTGCAAAACAAGCGTTTTGCATAAACAAAATTAAGAATAGCAATAAAGTTATTTTTTTCATAATATTCATTAAATTTCTTTTCTTTCAAAAAAATTATCTTTACAAACGTCTTTTTTATTTGCTAAAGCTCCACATTTTGTACACGCCAATATTTCACCTGAACTGTCAATTGGCATGTAAACATGCTCACATTTTTCGTAATCTTCAATAAATTCAGGCGAATCATCGGTTGCATCATATTGCTTGATGCACTTTTCTTCTTCAAGAACTTTAGGCTCTACGTATGTTTTGTACCAATATTTTTTAATAAATTCAAATATGAACATATTAATATTATATTATAAATCGAATCCTAAAGGTAATAATTCATCAATTGTGTGAACTTCTGGTTGACCGTTTTCATCTTCAAGAATAATGTCAATACCTTTGTCAGAACGAAAATCATTCATAACTTGTCTGCAAACACCACATGGTGCACAACGTTTCATTTTAGGACCATAAATTGCAACTGCAACAATTTTTCTTTCACCGTTTACAATTGCGTTAACAATTGCACTACGTTCAGCACAAATTGTTGCACCGAAAGATGAGTTTTCAACATTTGTTCCAATGTAAGTCTTACCACTTTCCATTAAAACACATGCACCTACTGGAAATTTTGAATAAGGTGAATAGCTGTTTTCGCTTGCTTTTTTAGCTTTTTCTAATAATTCATTGTAGTCCATTTATTAACTCCTTTTTAATAATTAGCACACTAAATAATAATATGTTATAATCTTAGCATGAAAAAATTTATAAGTCTTATTTTATTTTTACTTTTAATATGTTCTGGTCGTTGTTGGGCAACACAGTACAACGTTTTGGTATTACCAACAAGTATATTTGAAGAATATACTGATTATATGGTATTTCCAAAATCTGCAGATATTATTGCGATGGATATTATTAACATATACAACTCGCATCCTCAAATGTCTGCGGTTCAACTTTATCAAATAAAAAATTCTATTAATCAACCTGCAAACAAATATTTCAAGCGCGAAGTTGTTAAAATGTTACATAATTACGATGTAAATTATTCAATCGACTTTAATACCGTGCAAAAGCTTGCAAGCAGATTTAAAGCAAAACAAGTGCTTTTGATTTCTTGCCAAATGGATGCACAAAACTATATTACACGCAGAACTCTTTGGGACTTCTTAAATATTCCAGGAGCAACCGTAATTGACCCTGCATATAGACTTACAAGCCAAATTACATTGATTGATGCAAACAATCAAATTATTTTATGGCAAGAAAATTATCATAAATTGATTAGCTCTCGTGAATCAAGAATTATGACTCAAGCATACTCACCTTCTAGCGAGCAATTAGAAAAAGTAAAAAGGTACTCGACTAAATTCTTGTCACCACAAGTTGTTCAAGAAACGCAATTAGCATTGATGAAAATTGACCAATACCAAGACTTAAATCTTCGTCCTGAAATCGTTAAACCGACTGCGGTTTCTATTGATAAATTCAAGATTGACGGTCGTCGTGCGTCAGTTAGAAGTACACGCTATATGAAGGCTGAAACTAAAAAAGCTGCTCGTCAAATTGCAAAAGAAACAAAAGCTTTGAATGCAAAAGCAAAAGCTAATATAAAAGAATTTAAAGACACTCAGACTGAAAAGCAAATGCTTAAAGCAAAAGATGATGCTCTTCCACTAGAAGATAAAATTAAAAAAGCTCAAGATGAACAAAGAGCTAAATTGGAAGCTAAATACGAAAAAGAAAGAATCCGTCTTGAAAAGAAACAAGAACGAGAACAAATTAAAGCTGCTCAAAAAGCTGTAACTATCCAAATGCAAGAAGAGCAGTTGAAAAAACAAACTCAAATTAATGAAGTAAAAGAATTTACAAAACAACAACCTGAACAACCTCAAAAACAAAAGGCTAAAAAGCCAAATAAACAAGATAAGGCTAAAGCTAACGTTGATATTGAAGTTAAAGAGGTAATTCAAAACACACCAAATATTTCAACTCCAACAGAGGTTATTAAAAACGAACAAAAACTTGTTCCAATAATAAGAACTAGACCTGTTTTGAGAGAAATTGATTATACAATCAATGATATTTAAAAAAATAATTTCAAATAATAAGTAAAGCGCCATATTACCGAGTTAGGTAATATGGCGCTTCTTAATATTAGCCTCAACATGTAGCCATTGAGGTATAGGAAAAAGAACGCCCATGGTGTTAAATATAATTAAATCTTTTTCATACTTCCAGCTATTCTTAATTGAGTCCATTTGGACTCTTTTTTTTAGCATTTTTAGGCTATAATTAACCTATGAAAACATTTTTATTAAAATCAATGGGCTGTAAATCTAACCAATTTGAAGGTGCAATTATTGAAGAAAACCTAGTTAATGCGGGATTTGAAAAAGTTGGTGATATGAAAAACGCAGACCTTTTTATACTTAATTCGTGCTCTGTTACTCATAAATCTGATGATGAGGCACTTTATTTGCTAAGACATGCAAAGCATGAAAATGAAAATGTTAAAACTCTTATTACGGGTTGCGTTGCACAAATTGAACGCGATAAGTTGCTTGAATATAATTTTGTAGACTATGTTTTGGGCAATGATGAAAAATTAAATATCGTTGAATTTTTGCAAAAAAATGAAAATTGCGAAGTTGGCGATATTATGAATATGAGCGACTTTCACGAGGCTATTTTACTTGATACAACAAAAACTCGTGCAAGTTTAAAAATTCAAGACGGTTGCGATAACCGTTGTGCTTATTGCATTATTCCGTTTGCAAGAGGAAAATCACGCTCAGCAAAAAGCGATTTTATTATCGACCAAATCAAATCCTTTGAAAAACATGGATTCAAAGAGGTTATTTTCACTGGTATTCACATCGGACAATGGGGCAAAGAGTGGGGAAAAACTATTCTTGACCTATTGAAAGAGGTTGAAGCTAACACAAATGTTCGTTATCGCTTGGGTTCACTTTATCCAAATGAAATTACAGACGAACTTTTAGACTTTTTGTCTAAATCAGAACAGTTCTGCCCACATTTTCATTTGTCACTACAATCAGCTTGTAATAGGACTTTAGAACGAATGAATAGACGCTATAAAGTAGAAGATTATTTAGAACAAATTGAAAAAATTAATAAACTTTTTGAACTTCCATTTTTAGGTAGTGACGTTATTGCAGGGTTTGTAGGTGAAACTCAAGAGGATTTTGAAACAACTCTTGAAAACTTAAAAAAATCAGGCTTAACTGCAATTCATACCTTCCCTTATTCAATAAGAAAAGGAACACAGGCAGAAAAAATGGAAGGACATTTGCCTGACAAAGTTAAGGAAGAACGAGCAACAGCGATTAAGAAAATTTCAACACAAAAGACTAAAGAATTTTTAGATAAGAATGTTGGAACAGTTCATAATGTACTTGTAGAAAAGCATTTGGATAAACACTTAAATGTACTAAAAGGAATGAGCGAAAACTATATTACAATACTTTTAAATTCGGATGATAGAAACTTAATCAATACACTTCAAAAGGTGAAAATCACCGAAATCAAAGACGGCAAAACCTACGGCGAGATTATCTCGGAATAATTTTTGCATCGACTTCTTTTGAGATACTTAGTGATTGGTTTAGGCTGTTTGCAAGTTCTCCTGCTGTTTTTGCTGTATAAAACTGTCCTCTTGCTACAAGTGCGACACATTGAAGTTGTGATATATCTTCTGAATCTCTCACATCGTACGCAATTACGTCTATTTTCAAATTAGGTTGATTTTTGATTTCTCTAACAATAAATGTGCACGGGCTTTCATCACAATTCTCTCCGCCGTCTGTCAATAAAATTATATGTTTTTTACCTTGATAATTATGTAAGTCCTTATATAGAGCCTGTTTTAGTGAATAAGTTATCGGAGTCATACCCAAAGCACGCGTTTTTTCAATCTGTTTTGCTATCAAAGCCGAACCACCCATTGTAATTGGTGTCATCAATTTTGATGCCTTACAACTATCATAAGGTGTAAAACCCATTCTATATCCATAAGCCCTCATGCCGACTTTGTTTTGCGGATTTATATTCGGCAAGATAGAACGCATAGTTTTTAGCATTACATCAATTTTTCTCTCGTTATGCAAAAATTCATTCATACTATTTGAAAAATCAAGTATAAACAAAGTCTTTTCTTCACCTGTTTTAATATCATAATTGTCGTAATACTGCAGGTTGTAGCTATCGGCAAAAGTTTTGCTGACAAATACAAGTAAAATAATAGCTAAAATATATTTTTTCATAATCTCAATTTAACGCTGTATTTTAAGTTTTTAAATTCCTCTATTATCCGATATTTATGCTAAAATTTTATAAAAAGAGGAATTAATAATGAACGCACAAGAAGAAATAAAAAAGGCTGAAGCTGCCGTAAAAACAGAATTTGAATACATTGATGAAATCAGAGATTTTAACCAAGCAAAAGTTTTGAAAGCATTTTATGATAACAAAGTAGCTCCAGAACATTTTTACACAGTTTCAGGCTACGGACACGACGATTTAGGACGTGAAGTTTTAGACAAAGTTTATGCGCAAACTTTTGGTGCAGAAAAAGCAATCGTTAGAACTCACTTCGCAACAGGAACTCACACGCTTGCTTGCGCATTATTTGGAAATTTACATGCTGGCGACAAACTTGTTTCAGTTGCTGGAACACCTTATGACACAATGAGAGAAGTTATCGGGCTTACAGGTTGCGAACTTAGCAAAAGAAATTCGCTAATCGGCAATGGCATTTTATACGATGAAGTTCCTCTTTTAAACGGCACTGACATTGATTTTGAAACACTAGAAAAGAAAATTGATGACTCTGTAACTATGGTTACAATTCAACGTTCAAGAGGTTATGAAACTAGAAAATCACTTACAATAGACGTTATTGAACGAATTTGCAAGGTTGTAAAATCTAAAAATCCTAACTGCATTTGCTTCGTAGACAACTGCTATGGCGAATTTACAGAAAAGAAAGAACCATTAGAAGTAGGCGCAGACCTTATGGGCGGTTCATTAATCAAAAACCCAGGGGGTGGAATTGTTGAAACAGGCGGTTATATCGCAGGTAAGGCAGAACTCGTTGATGCCGCAGCAATAAGACTTACAGCTCCAGGAGTTGGTGCAGAAGCTGGCGCAATGTTAAACCAACATCGTTTAATTTTCCAAGGTTTCTTTATGGCACCTTCAATTGTTGCAGATGTTTTGAAGGGCTTAACTCTTGCCTCTAAAGTGTTTGAAGATATGGGTTACATCTCAACTCCAAAATATCACGACAAAAGAACTGATATTATTCAAACAATCACATTCAACCACAAAGAAGCTTTGATTAAGTTCTGTCAAACTGTTCAGGCTCTTTCGCCAATTAACGCTTATGTAACTCCAATCCCAGAATTAATCCCTGGATATGAAGATGAAGTTATTATGGCTGGAGGAACATTCATTGAAGGTTCTACAATTGAACTTTCTGCAGACGGTCCAATTAGACCACCTTATGCGGTATTCTTCCAAGGCGGTTTGAATTACGCACATATCAAATTATGTTTGACTGGTATTTTAGAAAACTTCAAGGAACTTTAATGATGAAAAAACTTTTAATTTCATTTTTTGCACTGAGCATTTTTTCAATAATGCCCGCTTATGCGCAAGAATGTACAGCCGTAAGAGCAAGCCATATCTTGGTTAAAACCGAATCTGATGCAAAATTAATGCGTAGTTACGTAGAAAAAGGGCTACCTTTTGAAGATGTTGCGGCAGGTTTTTCTCAATGTCCGTCAAAACGCAATGGCGGAGATTTGGGCTATTTTAGACGTGGAAAAATGGTAAAAGAATTTGAAAATGCAGCATTTTCTATGGAAAAAGGTGAAATTTCTGAACCTGTAAAAACACAATTCGGTTGGCACATCATAAAAGTTACAGACAAAGTCTGCCCAGAAAAGTAGTTAATTATTCTAAATTTTGTTAATAATTTTTTAGCACTTAAAACAACTGTGCATTAAAGAAGATACCTTCTTCCGACACTTCTTCAAAAAGTTCTTCTTCTTTTTTCAAAGATTGAACTGTATGAGGGTGCAAATCAATAAATACGTCAAAATCTTCTTCAATTTTGCCAATTATGCGCCAAATTTTTTCACGTTGTTCCTTTGATTGTTCTTTATCGAAAATTGCAACTAGTTCAATGTCTTCGTCTTCGTGCATTTTGCCGTCCAGAAACAAGCCAAACAAGTAAATTCCACTAAAATCGTCGCTATATTCTTTTTTCAAATCTTTAATTAATTCGACAATAACATCGTCAATCTTGTTTGTCATTATTTAATAAGACTCCCAAGTTCTTCACGTTTTGCAGAAATTTGTTCAGAATTTGCAAGATTTTTTACCGAAACTGTACCGTTTTGGATTTCGTCTTCACCTAGGATTACAGCAAAACGAGCAACTTTTGATGCTTTTTCAAGTTGTTTTGTGAATTTTTTATTTGTCATATCAAAATCAACAGACAAACCTGATTTTCTCATATCACCTACAAGTTTAATTGCTTCTTCTTGGTTTGTTGAAACAACATAAGCATCTAGTTTTTGGGCTTCTCTTGCAGGAAGTAAAGAAATTAATCTTTCCATACCCATTGCAAAACCAACGGCTGGAGTATCTTCACCACCTAAGTTTCTAACCAAACTGTCATAACGACCACCACCGCAAACGGCATTTTGTGAACCTAAATTATTAGATTTGATTTCAAAAACTGTTCTGTTATAATAATCCAAACCTCTTACCAATAGTTTGTTTACAGAGTATTTAATACCTAAAACATCTAAATATTTTTTTACTGCTTCAAAGTGATCATGACATTCAGGACAAATAAATTCTGATGTAATAACCTCTTTAACTTCAGGTTTTTCATAAATTGCTTTACAGTCTTCAACTTTGCAATCTAACAAACGTAATGGATTTTTTTCATAACGTTTTTGGCAATCTGGGCAAAGGTCTTGTAAATATGGTTTTAAGATTGCTTTTAATTTTGTTTTATATTCTTCACGACAAGTAGGACAACCAAGAGAGTTGATTTCTACGTCTAAATCGTTTAAGCCAATTTCATTTAAGTAACTTACTGCCAATGAAATAGCTTCAACATCTGCTGTTGGTTGAGCTATGCCAAACATTTCCATACCAACTTGGTGGAATTGTCGTTGACGACCAGCTTGAGGACGTTCATATCTAAACATTGGTCCTTTGTACCATAATTTTACTGGTGCGGGAAGTCTATGCATACCGTTTTCAATATAAGAACGAACCACGCCTGCTGTATTTTCAGGGCGAAGTGTTAATGAACGTTCTGACTTTTCAAACGTATACATTTCTTTGTTTACGATATCTGTTGTATCACCAACACCTCGAGCAAAAAGTTCTGTTGCTTCAAAAATTGGTGTTCTAATTTCTTTAAATCCAGCTCTTGAGAAAACTCTATTCGCTGCATCTTCAATAAAGTGCCAACTATCCATTTCTGTTGGCAAAATGTCCTTTGTACCTTTTTGTACTGTAATAATCTTAGCCATAGCAAAATGGTAGTACAAATAAGTGAATAAGGCAAGCACTCCTATAAATTTGCTCTATAAGTTTTGTTTGAGTTATCATGTAGTTAAGAGGAATTAAAATGTATAACGTAAAATCACTTAAAGCCGAAGAATTTATTGATGATGGCGAAATTTTGTCTACGATTGATTATGCAGAACAAAATAAAAACAACAAAGAGTTAATTGAAAATATTTTAAAAAAAGCGGAAGAAAGAAAGGGCTTATCTCACCGTGACGCAAGCGTTTTGTTAGCTTGCGAAGATGAGGAAATTAACAAAAAAATTTTTAAACTTGCAGAACAAATTAAAAAAGATTTTTACGGAAACAGAATTGTTTTATTCGCTCCACTTTATCTTTCAAATTATTGTGTAAACGGTTGTGTTTATTGCCCTTATCACGCAAAAAACAAAGATATTCCTCGCAAAAAAATGACTCAAGAAGAAATTGAAAGAGAAGTTATTGCACTTCAAGATATGGGACACAAACGACTTGCTATTGAAACAGGCGAAGACCCTGTTAACAACCCTATTGAGTACATTTTAGAAAGTTTAAAAACAATTTATAGCATAAAACATAAGAATGGTGCAATTCGTCGAGCAAACGTAAATATTGCGGCAACAACTGTTGAAAATTACAGAAAATTAAAAGAAGCAGGTATCGGAACATATATTTTATTCCAAGAAACATACAACAAAGAACGTTATGAACGCTTACACCCAACAGGTCCGAAACATAACTATGCATACCACACAGAAGCAATGGATAGAGCTATGAAAGGCGGAATTGACGATGTCGGTTTAGGCGTTTTGTTTGGACTTTCAACTTACAAATACGAATTTGCAGGACTTTTAATGCATGCTGAACACTTAGAAGCAGTGCATGGCGTAGGTCCACATACAATAAGTGTTCCAAGAATTAGGAAAGCAAACGATATTGACCCAAGTGCATTTAAAAACGGTATTAATGATGATACTTTCTGCAAAATTGTCGCTTGTATCAGAATTGCTGTTCCTTATACTGGAATGATTGTATCTACAAGAGAATCAAAAGAAGTTAGAGAAAGAGTTTTACACTTAGGTATATCTCAAATTTCAGGCGGTTCAAAAACATCGGTTGGTGGATACGATGAAAACGATTATACAGAAGAGGACTCCTCTCAATTTGATGTTACTGATACTAGAACTTTAGATGAAGTTATGAAGTGGCTTATGGAAATAGGCTACCTTCCAAGCTTTTGCACAGCTTGTTACAGAGAAGGTCGTACGGGCGAAAGATTTATGGATATATGTAAATCTAAACAAATTCAAAATTTCTGCCACCCAAACGCAATCATGACTTTGAAAGAGTATTTGGAAGATTATGCAAAACCCGAAACAAAAGCTGTTGGCGATAAATTAATTGAAAAAGAATTGGAAACTCTTGAAAGCGAAAATGTTAAAAAAATAACTAAAGAAAATGTAGAAAAAATTGCTCACGGTGAAAGAGATTTTAGATTTTAAATAAATATAAAAGAGGCGCGAGATTTTGATACCTTCATAAATTCAGTTAATCTCTCTTCAAATCTAATAATAATGTCATTGGTACTACTAAGACCGCTAGACCATTCTGTAACAGGTCCATACACTGCCTCTGCACGACCTAGTGCATCTGTTATATTTTGACGAATCTTTTTAACTTTAGTAACTTTTTCTTTATTTGCAGTTGAAGAACTTAAGTTTGGAATAGTCAACACTGCAACCACGCCAATAATGCCCATTACAATTAGGGTTTCTGCAAGAGTGAAGGCAAGGGCTTTTTTTAGATTTTTAAAGATACCACAACGCACTTCGTTTGCGCGGTATGACGGAGTATTAAATACGTTGTCACCCTGAACCCGTTTCAGGGTCGCATGGTCTCTTTGGAATAACATTGCGATTCCGAAACAACCTCTAACAAAACAATTCACAGGATTATTTTGCTCGGCAGAGTGGAATGACATTAAAATTATATTTATTATTGGTCTGTTTCTTCGTGACCTTTTAATAATTTTTCAAAATCTGATGGTTTAATGCTTTGAACAAAAGACTTAAATTCTTGTGCTTCTTCTTCATCTTTTGCTGGGTCTGTTGAAACAGCACCTTCTGAAAGGACGTTTGCAGCAACAAAAATTGGAGCATCAACTCTGATTGCAACAGCAATTGCATCTGATGGACGACAATCAATTTCTAGTGGTTCTTCGCCTTCTTTTGTCAAAACTAAAGTTGCAAAATATGTGTCTTTTTCAACGTCATCAATTTCAACTTTTTCAAGTTCATAACCTGTTTGTTTAATAATTCCGATGATTAAATCGTGAGTCATAGGTCTTGCAACAGTAAGGTTTTCAATTTTTCTAATAATAGCACTTGCTTCAGCGGAACCAATCCAAATAGGAAGGGCTTTTCTATTGTCTTTATCATTCAAAACAACGATAGGAGAACCTGTCCTTGTATCAAGTGCAATACCCATAACACGCATTTCAATCATAGTTTATAACCTCTTAATTTTCTTCATTTTCGTCGACATCTAAGTCATTTTCTATCATTATATCATCAATTTTGTTTTTGTTAACTCTAACCAAGTGAGCAGATACAATTGCAGTAATCGGAACACAAGCGACAAGTGCAATACTACCAATCATTGCAGAGCAAATTTCTGTAACCACTTGATTTAGATTAAAGAATTTTTGCAAATCAATATTTTGTGACAATAATACAAGTGGCAAAGATGAACCCAAATATACTAAAATCAACGTATTCGCCATTGTACCTATAATATCTTTACCTACATTCATGCCTGACAAGAACAAATCTTTCGTTGTCATTTTAGGATTAATTATATAAAACTCATTAATACTACTTGCAATAGACATGCCTGTATCCATTACAGCACCTAATGTTGCTAAGATAACAGAGGCTGTAAGTATACCTTTAAAGTCTAAATTAGGGTCTGCTGAATACAAATACATCGTTTCTTCACAACAAAAACCTGTAAGTCTTGCAAATTTAATTGCCATAATTGACAAGAAAGATGCAAACAACAAACTTCCGATAACTCCAATACTTGCAGATGTACTCTTGTGGTTAAATCCGCCAACTGTGTACATTGTAAGTAAGGTCGAAAGTAAACTTACGATGAGTGCAGAAATAATCGGATTAAATCCAGCTCTAACCATTGGTGACATAACAAACAAAATCAGAACAACTGTAAAAACAATTGAAAGCAAACTATTAAGCCCTTTTAACTTACCAACGATTAGTAACATTGCAACAAATATTGCCGTTAAAACATACACAAAATTTATTCTATGAATATCTGCGATGTCATAATTTATAGTTTCGCCGTCTTCTTCCATTTCTGAGTGAAGAATAACCTTATCACCCTTATGTAAAAAGATATCGTAATAAGGATTATTTGTAATCATATTAGTTGTTTTAAACTCTTGCCCCTTAAATTCGCCTGTCAAGAGTTTTATTGTCACCAGTTGTTTAACTTGGCTTTTGTCAGAGTAATTTTGTTCAACATCTTCGTACTGAACACTTTGAACTCGTCCAAGTTCAGATTTCATAACCTTTTCATCGTTTTGAGCAAACACAGGCAAACTCAAAAACATTACAAAAATAATTATTATAAATTTTTTCATTTTTCTAATCTCCGAAAAGACTTTGCTGAGCAGAGTTTTGCTTAATTCCTAAATGTCTATAACCCTGAGGTGATATTTTTCTACCTTGTGGGGTTCTTTGCAACAAACCTATTTGCAACAAATACGGTTCACAAACATCTTCTAAAGTTCTGATATCTTCACCCAAAGCGGCTGCGAGCGTATTGATGCCAACA
The DNA here is from genome assembly GCA_937895785.1 of uncultured Candidatus Melainabacteria bacterium. GTDB lineage: Bacteria > Cyanobacteriota > Vampirovibrionia > Gastranaerophilales > Gastranaerophilaceae > UBA6984. Next base: position 15,924 of record CALBKW010000155.1, read on the forward strand.
GGACCACCGTCATATTTTTCAATAATCATAGTTAATAAGGCTCTATCAGTTGAATCTAAACCATATTCATCAATTTTCAATGCCTTCAACGAATTTTTTGCGACTTCTTCTGTAATTTCGCCATCATATTTTACAATTGCAAAATCTGAAACCCTTTTTACAAGTCTATTTGCAATACGTGGAGTTCCTCTTGAGCATTTTGCAATAGCATACGCACCTTCGTCTGTAATTTTTATATCTAAAATTCCTGCGGTACGTTTGATTACTTGAGCCAATTCGTCAAAATTATAGAATTGAAGTCTGTGAACAATTCCAAATCTATCTCTTAATGGTCCTGACAAAGCACCCGCTTTTGTTGTTGCACCAATTAAAGTGAATTTAGGTAACGGAAGCCTCATTGTTTTTACAGTTTGGCTTTTTCCAGTTGTCATATCTAGGTAAAAATCCTCCATTGCTGGATAAAGGATTTCTTCTGTAACCTTATTCAAGCGGTGAATTTCGTCTATGAACAAAACCTCACCACCTTTTAAAGACATCAAAATTCCAATAATATCTCTTGGGCGTTCTAGTGCTGGTGCTGACGTAATTTTTAAATCTGCACCCATTTGTTCTGCAATAACTCCAGCAAGTGTTGTTTTACCCAATCCTGGAGGTCCATAAAACAACATGTGATCTAAGTTTGTTTCACGTTTTTTTGCCGCTTCAATTGAAATTTGCAAAGTTTCTTTTAATTCAGATTGACCGATATAACTCTCAAAATTTTTCGGGCGAATTGAGTTCTCAAAAGTCTTGTCGTATTCGATTGTTTCGGCATTTACGACAGGGTTCTTTTTTATATTTTTTTTAAAATCGTCATCATCTGATATTATTGCCATATTTTTATGGTAACATAAAAGAGGTTAAAAGGCGAGATTTTTGTGTCATTCTGAACTTGTTTGACAAAGTGAACAGGCGAAGTAGGAGCCTAGTGAGCCTGTCCCCAGTGTGGCAGAATCGCAATGATTTTCCAAAATGACAATGCGACCTTGAAATAAATTCAGGGTGACAAATAAAAAAACAACGTAGGTTTGGGTTTCTACCCCAACACAAAAGTAGGTCAGACATTTGACAAAAAATAAAGGAAGAAAAAATGGTAAAAACATCAGAAAGATTAAATAACATTCCACCATATTTATTTGTGGAAATTGACAAAAAAGTAGCTGCAGCAAAGGCTAAAGGTATTGATATTATCAGCTTGGGCGTTGGCGACCCTGACACTCCAACATTGCAAACAGTAGTTGATGCAATGCACGTTGCAATCGACAACCCTAAAAACCACGATTATCCTTCTTACAATGGTACAGAAGGTTTTAGAAAAGCCTCTGCAAAATGGATGAAAAAACGCTTTGGTGTTGACTTAGACCCTGATACAGAAATTATGTCTAACATCGGTTCTAAAGAAGCTATTGCTCACATCTTCTTTGCTTATGTTGATGACGGAGATTACACTCTAATCCCTGATCCAGCATACCCTGTTTATAAGAACGCAACTATTTTAGCAGGTGGTACACCTTACACAATGCCTCTATTAGAAGAAAATGGCTACTTGCCTGACTTCGACAAAATTCCTGAAGACATTGCAAAAAAAGCTAAAATTATGTTCTTAAACTATCCAAACAACCCAACAGGTGCTGTTTGTGACTTAGATTTCTTGAAAAAGGCAGTTGATTACTGCAAAAAATACGATATTTTACTTTGCCAAGATATGGCATACTGTGAAATGACTTATGATGGTTACGTTTCACCTTCTGTATTTGAAGTTGAAGGAGCTAAAGATGTTGCTTTAGAGTTTTATTCACACTCTAAATCATACAACATGACTGGCTGGCGTGTTGGCTTTGTTGCTGGTAACAAAGATGCCATCAAAGCTTTAGGTGATTTGAAAAACAACCTTGATTCAGGTACATTCAAGGCTATCCAAGAAGCCGCAGAAAAAGCTTACGATATGCCAAAAGAAGATTTAAAAGCACTTAACGATATGTACAAAGAACGTCGTGATATTATGGAAGCTGGTTTAAGAGAATTAGGCTGGAAAGTTAAACCATCAAAAGCAACTTTCTACTTATGGTTGCCTGTTTCAAAAGGTATGACAAGTGAAGAATTTGTTACCACAATGCTTGAAAAAGCTGATATCGTTGTTCCACCAGGAAACGGCTACGGCAAATACGGCGAAGGATACTTTAGAATTGCTTTAACAAAGCCAAAAGAAGTGCTACAAGAAGCTATTAACAGAATGAAAAAAGCTGGCATTAGATACGAATAAGTTTAAATAAAAGTCTAAAACTATTCTTTTGGATAAACAATGCGACCCTGAAATAAATTCAGGGTGACATAGAGTATAACAAGTATATCAAATATAACAAGGCGGGAAAATTTTGATTTTCCCGCCTTGTTTGTTATTTAATGTCTATACCTTAAGCAACTAGGTTTAATTTTTTATTACCTTGCGCTTGAGCTTCTTTATCTTTTAATTTCAAATATCTTTCACATTGTTTTGTTTTATCATAACCCAACAAAACACCCAAAATAAAGTCTTTTTCTGGTGTTAATTTGCCTAATGGTGTATCACCGAAGGTTTTTACAACATCAACGCAAGCTTTGTCACCTAAAAATACATTCAAATTTTTTCCACCTGGAGCTGGTTGCAAGTGATAATTCAAATTATCACGTTTCAAGCGTGTTTCAATAGCATCTTTATCTTCCATTTGCATTGTTTGCAATACAAGAGGTCTTATACCGTGTTTATAACCATAAATTTGTTCATTCAAAACTGCAAACTTGTTATTTTTATATTCTTGAGTTGTAATTGGTGATACTGGTGCTATACCTGCCATTTTTAATTTCTCCTTTTGTGTACTCTAATTCTGCCTATACAAAATCCGTAAAAAAAATTTTTGCTAGTTGTTGCAAAAATTCTTTACAAAATGTTAGACAAACTTAACATTTTATAAAAAGGATAAAAAAAGCGCGAAAGCTGATGCTTTCGCGCCATAACAATATTGTTTGTTTACAGTTACAGTCAAATTTAATTTAACTGTAAAGGTCTATACGGACTCTAGCGTACTATCGCAATTATACTAAGTTCAATGCGATAGATGGAGCTTGGTTAGCTGTTGCTAACAAGCTTGCTGATGTTTGTTGAAGAATTTGGTTCTTAATATAGTTTGATGATTCTTCAGCAATATCAGCGTCCTTAATCAATGAATTTGCTGATGTCAAGTTAGTTTGCATTACTTGAGCTGATTCCATTGCTGATGTAATAGCTGCTTGTTTACCACCGATTGCAGTTTTTGCATTTGTGATTTTTTCAATTGCTTTGTCTACTTTTTCTAGGTAAGCTCTTGCTTTTGTATCATCGCCTACATCTTTCCAAGCAACATCAGTAAGACCTAAGTCTGCTTTTTTAGCGCTTTGGAATACAGAAGAATCTAATGTAATTTGAGAGTTTGCATTACCATCAATACCAACTTGAAGAGTTACAGAATTTGTAGTACCATCTAACAATTTTTTACCATTAAACTCTGCAGAATTTGCGATACGGTCAATTTCTGCTAATCTTGCATTAACTTCGGTTGTGATTGCACTCAATGCATCTGAACCGTAAGTTCCGTTTGCTGCTTGTTCAGTCAAATCTCTGATACGAGTTAAATTGTCGTTAATAGTAGTCATAACACCTTCCATAGTATCTAACATTGATGCGCCCATTTGTGCATTGTTTTGTGCAACTTTTAATGAACTAACTTTGTACTCTAATTTGTTTGATACTGCCAAACCTGCTGCATCATCTTTTGATGAGTTGATTTTGTAGCCAGTAGTCATACGTTCCATTGCAGTGTTCATCTTGCTAGTAGATTTGTTCAATGCGTTTTGTGCTGTCAAAGCTGCCATGTTTGTGTTTACTGTAATTGCCATAAGCGATCTCCTTTCGTGATTGATACACCACAAATCCGTGTAGTGTACTGTTACGCTCCTTGCGTAACAATCAAAGTGACAACGATTACATAAATTTTACTATGTATACTTCTTTAATTCCACAGAGTAATTTTTTCTAACCCTATAGAACTAGATTATTTACAAATGTTTACAAAATATTTATGAAAGAAAACTTTTTATAACCTTCGTTTGAGTCGCAAACTCAAGTAAAAAGGCATCATGACCCGCAGGTGATTCTATTTGTAAAAATGAAACTTCTTTACCTGTTTTCATTAATGCACTAACAATTTCTTTTGAATGAGCAGGTGGGAATAGCCAATCAGAAGAGAAACAAATTATTAAAAATCTTGAATTACAACGCTTAAAGGCATTTTCTAATGAACCATATTTCTTTTCAACATCAAAATAATCACATGCTTTTGTAATGTACAAATAACTGTTTGCATCAAAACGGTCTACAAAAACCTGTCCTTGATGTTCAAGGTAGCTTTCTACTTGAAACTCTACGTTGAAATCGAAGTCTGGTTTGTCTTTTCCTTGAAGTTTTCTAGCAAATTTATTGTGCATTGCATCTTCTGATAAGTAAGTTATGTGACCAATCATTCTAGCAATTGCCAAACCTCTTTCAGGAGTTTCTTTGCCGTAATAATCACCATTGTTAAAATTTGGATCTGAAAGAATAGCGTTTCTACCAACAGCATTAAATGCTATTCCTTGTGCCGAAAGTCTTGCTGTAGAAGCAATTACAATTGAATGAGTAACCATTTTTGGATAAGCTAAAGACCATTCAAGCGCCTGCATTCCACCCATTGAACCGCCAGCAACAATTAGTTTTTTAATCCTTAATTTATCAATCAAAGCTTTTTGAACTTTTACTGTGTCCTCAATTGTAATTACTGGAAAATCAAGCCCATACTCTTTTTGAGTTGTTGGATTTATTGAACTTGGACCAGTTGTACCTTTACAACCGCCTAAAATATTTGAACATATTACACAATATTTATCGGTATCAAAGGCTTTGCCTGAACCAATCATTTTATCCCACCAACCAGCTTTTTTATCACCTTCGTGATAACCAGCAGCATGTGCATCACCAGTTAAGGCATGCAAAACTAAGATTGCGTTATCTCTGTTTTCATTAAGTTCGCCATAAGTTTCATAAGCAACCGTAACTTTTTCAAGAATCTTTCCGCAATCAAGTTCAATTGGCGCATCTAAATCTATAAATTGTGTTTGCACGTATTTGTTTGACATATATTATTTATCTCATAAAAATTCTTACTTGTACACCGCCATATTTTTGATATAATAAACCTATAAGGCACATAATATAAGGATTTAAACAATGAGCGGACATTCAAAGTGGGCAACAACCAAACATAAAAAAGCAAAAGTAGACTCTCAAAGAGCAGTTGTTTTCCAAAAATTTTCAAGAGAAATTATCGTAGCATCAAGACTTGGTGGCGGCGATTTAAAAGCAAACTTCAGACTTAGAACAGCCGTTGAAAAAGCAAAAGCTGCTGGTCTTCCAAACGATAACATTAAACGTGCAATTGATAAAGGTACAGGTGCTGGTTCATCTGAAAGTTACGAAGAATTAACTTACGAAGGATATGGTGCAGGTGGTGTTGCTATCGTTGTTGAAGCAATGACAGACAACAGAAACCGTACTGCAGGCGATATTAGAAGTTATTTTACAAAATTCAACGGTAACCTTGGTGAAACAGGTTGTGTAGGTTGGATGTTCAAACAATATGGTATGATTACATTCTCTAAAGATGTTGACTATGATAAATTAGTTGAAGAAGCTATCAACTTAGGCGCTGAAGACTTCTTAGACGATGATGAAGATGAATACAAAATTTTAACAGCAGTTTCTGACTTACAAACTATTTCAGAAGGTCTTGAACAAGCTGGCTTTGAACACATTACAGCAGAATTTACAAGAATCCCTGAAAACACAATCGAAGTTACAGACGAAAAAACAGCAACTTCATTGATGAGATTAATTGATAAATTAGAAGAACATGATGATGTTCAAAACGTATACTCTAACGCAGATATTCCAGACGAAGTTATGGAAAAAATTGAAGGAACATACTAACAAGTCTGAGCAGCGCAGAAAAACGTGAGCATAGGTATAAAAAGATTAAAGGCGGTGATACTTTCAGTATCACCGCCTTATTGTTAGAAATACCAACACCCTATTTTTTAATCCATATCAACGTAACATCTTTGTTTTCTTTAAAGGGATTAGTTGTGTATTTTTGTTCTGCTTTTTGTTTAATTTTCAATAATTTTTTAGTAATTTCTAAAAATTTCATATAAAAATTATGGATTTATTTTTTACTAAAATAACCCCTAGAAAGTACTGTTTTTTAGTATCATTCGGATATTTTATGATAGAATTAAAATATGAAGGAAATTGATTATATAAATATTATTCAAAATGTGTTGTCTTCTAATCATATCGGCGATGATTGCGCTTATTTAGAAGATTTAGGGATTGTCATAACACAAGACAGTTTGGTGGAAGATATCCACTTTAAACGTGATTTTTCAAGCCCTTTTGAGTTAGGCTACAAATCAATAGCAGTAAACCTTAGTGACATTTATGCATCTGGAGCTGAAGCAAAATATTTAACAGTTGCTCTTTCTTTGCCAAAAGATATTGATGAAAACTTTGTAAAAGAGTTCTACGAAGGTGCAAAATCAATATTAAACGGTGCAAAAATCGTTGGTGGAGATATCACAGGTTCTGATGACAAAATTTTCATTTCAGTTTGTGCAATCGGTTCTACCAAAGGAAGAAAAATCTCTTCAAGAAAAAATGCAAAAGTAGGTTATAAAATAATTACAAATGGAACTCATGGTTCAAGTAACGCTGGATTGAATTTGTTATTAAACAACGACCGTAATTTATACCCAGAAATCATTAAAGAACATTTAATGCCAAGTATTTCCAATAAATTATCTGATGCAATTTCAACAAGCGCTAAAAATGATTACGCAATGATGGATAGCTCTGACGGACTTATGGACGCTTTATACAAAATTGCCGATTTCAGTAATGTTTCAGCCATTGTAGATTTTGCTAAAGTTCCGTATGACAAAGATTTAGAAAAAATAGAAAAATTTGATTACAAAAAAGCTATTTTATTTGGTGGTGAAGATTACAGACTTGTTTGCGCAATAAGCGAAGAGGATTTGAAAAACATTGATGAAAGTCTTTACACAGTTATTGGTGAAATTCAAGAAAAAAACGACTCTGATACTGTAAAAGTAAAAATTGACGGCAAAGAAATTAGCTTCAATGCAAATAGTTTAGAAAAAAATTTGTTTAATCATTTTTAATTATTTAGTAAAAAAGCACACTAAAAAAGTCCCTGTTTAAGGGACTTTTTCAAACCAAAATTTTCAAAACCTTTAATTGCAGATTAGTGCAATTTCATAAATTCATCTCTGAAAGCTTGCATCATTTGAGCAGATTTTTCATAAGCACGTTCTTCATTCTTGCTTTTTAACATTTCATAAGCATTGTCGAAGAACATGTTTGCTTGCATTACAAGTTCAGGATTTTTCATCATAAACTTAATATCGCTTTCAACGTTATCTGGTTTAGAAACTTGAGAACGTCCAAGTGAAGCAGCTTTTGCATTTTGAAACTCAATATTTTCCTCGCAACCTTCTGGTGCTGCTGATTTTTTAGGTTTGTCTTTTTTTATCTCTACTTTTTGAAAGCGAATTGCGTTCATATTGTCAATTTCACGCATAATCAATCTCCTGTTTATTCAATTTAGTCCATAAAATGGTATGTATATGCTTTAAAGCCCAAAAAAATTTTTTTTGCTAGTCAAATATTTTAAATGTAATATAACTTAATAAAAAAGATTAGATAACACGAGGTTTTTGGGTTTAACAATTAATAGCATTAACCATCAAAACCTCTTAACCTCCAACTATCTATGCTTAACATCTTGCTAAAATCAGCGCCTATGTTATACTAAAGAAAGAAATAGGTGTATATGTTTGAATTTTTTAAGAATTTATTTAACAACAAAGACGAGGAAGAAGAAGATTTATTAACAAAACTTCCTGACAATGTGGCTCTTTTAAACAATCAAGGTAGTTTTTTATGGTGTAACGATGTTGCGCAAAAAACTTTATCAAAATTGAAAGAAAATTTTTCAGAAGGTTATATCGATAATGTTTTTGATAACGCTATGGATTTAATCGTAAAACTTGCAGATACTGGTGTTGCTAAGGTTATTAAGGCAAAAACTCCAGACGAAAAGGATATGTTCTTTGAATTTACTGCAAGAAGAACAGATGAAGGTTTTTTGGTTTGCTTTAGAGATAATACTCAAAGCTACAAAACACTTACAAGCATCTTTGTAGAACACGAAAGTCTAAGAAAAACAAACAAGGATAAAAATAATTTCTTAGTTAAACTTTCAGGAGATTTTAGAACTCCACTACAATCTATTATAGGTTTTTCTCAAGCTTTAATTGGCGGAATTGGTGGAGAATTAAACGAAAAACAAGCAAAATATGTGAATATCATTAATAAAAATTCTACTGATGTTTTGTATTTGATTGATAAAATTTTAGAATTGTCGAAAGCTGAATCAAATTTATTTGAGAAGAAATTAGGATATTTTGATGCAGTAAATGTTTTGAACAACGTTATCAAAAATAATGAAAAAGATGCTCAAGCTAAAAACATTGAAATCAACGTTGAAGTAGCTAAAGATGTAAAAAGAACTATTTATTCAGATGAAGCTATGCTAAAAATAGTTTTAGAAAACATCATTGAATCAGCAATAAAATTCACAGATGTCGGCTCAATTAACATTGAAGTTTCGCACCCTGATTTAGAATTAGTAAGCGAAAAATGTTTCTTGCCAGTTGAAAATGCAAAAGAAAAATCATTTATAATGTTCAAAATAGATGACCAAAGCCTTGGCATAAGCGATATTGAACTTGAAAACTTGTTTGAGCCTTACGCTCAATTGGATAACCCGAATAAAAACAATGTATTCCGTTCTATTGCATTTGCTACAATCAAAAATATTATTAGAATAATGAAAGGTAATGTTTGGGTTGAACCTGAAGCAATGCAAGGTACAACTTACAACGTTATAATCCCTGCTGAAAAGGTAATACAATCAGAAAATGAGTGAAGTTAAATTAGAAAGTTTAATAAAATCTTACGATAAAAAAAGAGTTATCGATGGAATTGATTTAACCATAAAAGACAAAGAATTTTTGGTTCTTGTCGGCTCTTCTGGTTGTGGTAAATCAACTATTTTGAGAATGATTGCTGGCTTGGAAGATATTTCAGGCGGAAACATTTACATTGGTGATACAAAAGTGAATAATGTTCACCCAAAAGACCGTGATATCGCGTTTGTATTCCAAAGTTACGCACTATATCCACACATGACAGTTTATGAAAATATCGCATTTGGATTAAAAATGCGTAAATTCGATAAAAAATATATTGATGAAAAGGTTAAAGAAGCTGCAAAAATTCTTAATTTGACTGAATATTTAGACAGAAAACCAAAACAATTGTCAGGTGGGCAACGTCAACGTGTAGCTTTGGGTAGAGCAATTGTTCGTAATCCAAAAGTATTCTTGATGGATGAACCTTTATCGAACCTGGATGCAAAATTAAGAGTTCAAATGCGTGCAGAGATAAAAAAATTGCACGAAAAATTACAAACAACTTTTATCTACGTAACTCACGACCAAACAGAAGCTCTTACAATGGGGGATAGAATTGTCGTTTTAGACAAAGGTAAAATTCAACAAGTTGACACTCCTACAAACATTTATAACAACCCTCAAAACAAGTTTGTAGCTGGTTTTATCGGTTCACCACAAATGAATTTTATAGATAGTACAATAATTAATAACACATTAATTATGACTGAGCCTATTATTGAATTATCTCGTGATATAATGGAGAAGTTACACAATAGACACTACGTAACAATCGGTATTCGTCCAGAAAATATGACAAATCCGAATGGTAGAATAAAATTAAATGTAAAAGTAGAAATGACAGAACTTTTGGGCTCTGAACAAATCGCTTACTTTAATATCGGTGAAAACAGATGTTCTGCAAAATTAAGCGCTGAACAAAACATCGGTGAATATTTGGAATTAAGTTTAGACAGTAATGAATTTTTATATTTCGACCAAAAGACAGGCGAAAGAATATTATAAGGAGAAAAATTATGAATATTATGCAAGGAAAAAAAGGCGTTATTTTTGGCGTTTCAAATAAGCACGGCATTGCGTATGCAATCGCACAAAAATTATTTGACGAAGGCGCTGACATTGCTTTCACTTATGCTGGTGAAGTAATGGAAAAAAGAGTTAGACCTATTGCAGAAGAAATGAACTCAAAATTAATTATGTCTTGTGACGTAACAAAAGAAGATGAAGTTAAAGCTGTATTTGCAGAATGCGAAAAAATTTACGGTAAATTAGACTTCGTAGTTCACGCAGTAGCGTTTGCAAACAGAGAAGACTTGCAAGGTGAATTTATTAACACATCAAGAGAAGGTTGGGATTTAGCTTTAGGCGTAAGCGCTTATTCTCTAGTTTCAATCTGCCGTAACGCAAGACCTATCATGAACGAAGGTGGTTCAGTTCTTGCTTTAACTTATATCGGTTCTGAAATGTATGTTGCAAACTACAATGTAATGGGTGTTGCAAAAGCTGCTCTTGAATCTTCAATGAGATTCTTGGCAATGGATATGGGTAAAAATGGTGTTAGAGTAAACTGCTTGTCAGCAGGCCCTATTAAAACATTAGCAGCAAGCGGTATTTCAGGATTTAGCAATATGCTAAAAGCAATCTCTTTGAAATCACCACTAAACAGAAACACAACTCTTGAAGATGTTGGTAATGCTGGTTTGTTCTTAGCATCACCTCTTTCAAGTGGTACAACAGGTGAAGTTCTTTACTGTGATTGCGGTTGCCACAAAGTTCACGCTTCAATTAGAGAAATTGAAGCAATGAACGCTCAAAAAGAGGCTTAGGATAAAAAAGTACAGACGTAAATAAATTTAAATGGGCGAGAAAATTAAAAATTTTCTCGCCCATTTATAATAAAACATTATTATTTATTTTAAATTTTATTCTATTTTACAATGAGATTTTGCCGTATCCGTCCAACTTAAAACATCTGGACATTTAAAATAATCTTCGTTGCCCTTGTACAATGCCCAAGCAGTACAATATTCACCGATACTAGGACAAGTAAAACTTATAGATCCTCCATTATTCGATTTCATTTCAGTTTTGTATCCTAATGGATACAAGCCATGCTCACTAAAAAGTGCAAATGTAAACACATCATCGCCAGCCTTGCTTGGACCTTTATCAGGACCATCAACATCAACGTAGATAATAGCCACCTCCTGATCTTCATCAGGATATTCACCACTTAAAAGCTGCATAGAGTCATCATATATAACATTATTATCAAGCATTGTAAACTTCATCGCAAAAGATGCTCCATTTGCCAAAATTCCTTTATACCAATATGAACTAGAATCTATTTCTGATGGGTCATTAGAAATATTTGCTATTACAGTTGATTTCCAACAACCTGAGCTTGTTCTACATGTTTTTTGTAACTTTAAGTGAGGTTCTAAAATAGTTTGTATTATGGAGTTATTAATAGTGTCGGATTCATCTCCACTACCGTAAGCACCCCATTTATAAGGATCTCCTGCTTCTCCTATACTCGCCATAAAAGCGCCTTGTAGGATATCATAAGTTTTTTTCAATTGAGTTATTTTTTCTACAGAATTTGTACTTTTTACAGCATTATTAACAGTCAAAACAGAAACTGCACCGATAATTGCAACTACAAGCAAAACTTCTGCCAATGTAAAAGCTGTAATTGCTTTTAATTGTGCGGTTGTAACGGTACACAATCTTCTTATTTTTAGCCTATTTATCATAAATATTGACCTCATATTAAAATTACTTTTCATAAGCTATACTTATGGTTAAGTTGTCAGGATTTGTGTGAACTAACGACCATCTTAACGGTGATATTATATCACATTTTTTCAATTCTGACTCTATATATTCTGTTGTAATATTTTCTGTATTCGGGATTTTTACTAAATCTGAAATTATCATGTGTACCTTTATTGATTAGTTGTAGTTAAATTACTCAACAGTTACTGATTTTGCTAAGTTTCTTGGTTGGTCTACGTCTTTTCCTAAGAACTCTGCAATATAGTATGCAAGTAATTGTAATGGAATAATTGCCATAATAGGTGAAACCATTTCGTGTACGTGAGGAACGTTTAGAACAAAGTCAAACAAATCATCTAATTTTTCATCTGTTGAATCTGTAAGAGCAATCATTCTAGCGTTTCTTGCTTTTGATTCTTGTGCGTTAGACAAGATTTTTTCATAAACTTTACCTGTCATCATAATTGACAATACAGGTAATGTTTCGTCTAACATTGCGATAGGACCATGTTTTAATTCACCTGCTGGATAACCAGTTGCGTTGATGTAGCTGATTTCTTTTAATTTCAACGCACCTTCTAATGCTGTTGCATAGTTGATACCTCTTGCAATAAAGATAAAGTTTTTAGAACTTGAGTACATTCTTGAACATTTTTGAATTTTATCTGTTTTTGTCAACAACAACTCAATTTTTTGAGGTAATAACAACAATTCATTTTTAATTTCTTTTAAATATTCTTTATCTGCAGATTCTTTAATTTCAGCTAAATGAATAGCTAAAGCATAAAATGCCATCAATTGTGCAACATAAGACTTTGTAGCAGCAACAGAAACTTCAATACCTGCATTTACAGGAACCAAGCTGTCTGCTTCTCTTGCCATTGCACTGTCTGGACGGTTTGTAATAATCAAAATATGAGAACCTCGAGCTTTTGATTGTTTAACCGCAGTCAATGTATCTGCTGTTTCACCTGATTGAGAAACACCAATTACAAGAGTGTGTTCATCTGTAACTGTTTTTCTGTAAATATATTCACTTGATGCTTCTACATCTACAGGAATTTCACAAAGTTCTTCAATTACGTATTTACCAACCATTGCGGCATGTAGTGATGTACCACAAGCTACAACTTGAATACGGTTCAAATCTTTTAATTTAGCTTTATCTAATTTAACTTCTTCTAGTTTAATTGGTTCATCTGCAGAATATAATTTTCCTGACAAGAAGTTTCTCATTACATCTGGTTGTTCATTGATTTCTTTAAGCATAAAGTGTTTATAACCCATTTTGCTCAAAGCAATTGGTTCCCAAGGCAAAAGTTCAACTTTTGGTTTTACTTCATTATTATCAGCATCAAATAATTCAATTGAATCAGGTTTTAATACTGCAACTTGGTTTTCTTCTAAGTAAATTGCTTTTTTAGTATATTCAATTACTGCAGGAACATCAGATGCAGCAAAGTTTTCGCCTTCGCCAACACCAATTAAAAGAGGTGCATTTCTACGAGTTGCGATAATTGTGTTTGGAACATCTTGATGAATTACACAAATTGCATAAGCACCTTCTAAGCGTTTACCAGCAAGTCTTACAGCTTCTTTTAAATCTTTTGTTTCAGCAAATATTTGAGCAACTAAGTGAGCCACAACTTCTGTATCTGTTTCAGATTTAAAAATAGAACCTTTTTTAATTAATTCCTCTTTAATTTCTGCAAAGTTTTCAATAATACCATTATGTACTAGCGCCAACTTACCGCAGTTACAAGTATGTGGGTGAGCATTAATTTCATTTGGAACACCGTGAGTTGCCCAACGAATATGACCAATACCAACATGAGCTGATTTAATTTCATCTTCTTTTGTTGCTAAAAGGTCTTTCAAGTTTTGTAATTTACCTTCAGCTTTATAAATTTTAGTTTTGCCATCTGCAATAATAGCAACACCTGAAGAATCATATCCTCTATATTCTAAAGAGCTTAAGCCTTTAGTTAAAACCTCAGCAACTGATCTGTCGCCTACATATCCTACAATACCGCACATAATGCACTATTCCTTTCATCTTTTTCTATAAAATAATTCTTGTGTTTATTCTAATATATTAACATCAAAAATTCTCGTTGCAATGAAATTTTCTCAGTTGTAAATTAAGAATAGATAAAGATTTCTTGTATTATAAATAACAAATTTAACTAACCAATTTACAGTGTAACACTGAATTATAAAATAAGCGTTTTTTAAAATCCTAAAATTCATGTTAAAATAATTTCATGATTACACTTAAAGTCCCATATTATTATGTTGATTCGCTTTATGTTACAGGCATTGTATCCTTATTCATAATGTTTATTATGTTCAGCAAAATTCTTTTACTTATGAAAGAAAACAGAAGTCTAAGAACTTTATGCAGGAATCAACAGGAATATTGCAACAAAATTAATCCAGATAAAATGTTAAATTATTTTGGAATTGATATTATAAAAATTTTGTTACCGAAGAACCTTAAAAAGCTTTCTACTGATTTAATGGTCAAAATTATTGGTTTAAGAGAAGAACTTGCAGACAATTTAGGTTATATCATTCCAAATGTTAGAATAAGTAATGATTACGACCTTAAACCTTATGAATACGAAATTTTTGTCCGAACAAAATCTATAGGTAAATTTAAAATTGAAGAGGGTAACGAAAATTTAGAACAAATTATTAAAAATTTAAAAATAGTTTGTTTAGAAAATATTTCAAAAATTTTCTTGCAAGAAAATGCTCAAAAATTATTAGACGAAGTTCCTAATAAAAAGATTGTAGAAACATTATTGCAAAATCTTTCTGTAGAAGACATTAGATTAATATTGATAGAACTTGTTAATCAAAACATCTCTATAAAAGATTATAGCTATGTACTTGAAAGAATTAGTGTTTACAGCGACAAATCAACTTTAAATGAAATTGTAAACTGCTTAAAAAATGACCTAGTTTAAAATTTTTCATTTTGTGTTGTTGTAGAATATTTTTGAGATAAATAATTTAATTCTGAATATTTATCATCATTCATTTTAGATTTATCAAGAGTAAAACCAAAAGTGTTAATACCGTCTTCTGTACTTTGTGCAATCATTTTACCATTGTGAGCTTCAATAATTTGTTTTGATAAATACAAACCCAAACCTGTACTTAAACGTTGGAACATTGATTCTTTTGTATAATATCTTTCAAAGAATTGTGCCAATTCCTTTTCTGAATAAGAAACACCTTCATTTGTAACACTGAATTTGAAATTAGTTTCGTCTTCAGATAATTCTACTTTAATTTTAGTTCCTTCTTTTTTGTACTTAATTGCATTAGAAATCAAATTGTACATAACACGTCTAATGTGCATTTGGTCTGCAATAATAGTATCGTTATAAACATTTAGTTTAATTTCAATTTCATCTGCTTTATCTAATAGTCTTGTAAATTCAAAACAAACATCTTTTAGGTTATTTACAATATTAAACTCTTTGAACACAAATTTAATATTTCCGCTATCAAGTTTATATGTATCCAAAACTGTCATAACCATATCCATTTCAAACCTTGTTGAACGATACATTTGTTCTAAAATTTCCTTTTGAGTATCATTAATTTCTCCAAACAGACCTTGTAAAAACAACTCAATTGCTCTACTTTGAGCAATAATAGGATTCTTCAAGTCATGAACTAACATTGCAAGAAAATTATTTTTTCGTTCTTCTAAACTCACTTCGTCATCAATATATCTTGCAAATATTGCAATATTTTCAACTTCACCTTTTGAATTAAATGATGGAACTCTTACAAAATGTAACCAGTGTTTATCTTTATTCTCAAATTCTACTTCTTCTGTTGAAATAAGAATTTCTTTATTTTCCATAATCTTTTTTTCAATTTCATGAAAACTATCTAAGCTTAAGTTAAAATTAATAGAGCCGTCTGCAATTAAATCGTCAAATTGTTTGTTATAACAAACGTATTTACCTTTTTTATCAACCAAAATAGAAATAAATGGCATTGAATCAAATAACAATTTCATTTGTCTTTGTAATTTAAAAGTTCTTGTTTGAAGGACACTACCTGTAACAATCCAAATTACAAGGAATGAAAAAGAAACTTTTGAAGGCAAAATTGTTGGATCAAAAACAATCGCTAAGAAAAACAAAAATACTGGAATGTATATTGTCAAAGAATAGAAAATAATTTCTTTAGTAAAAAATTTAGCCAACTTTTTAAACATAATATTAACCCTCTTCGTGTTTATAGTCTAAGTATAGCACTTTATTGATAGGTTGTATATTAGTCAGGTGGCGAAAAATTTTATATCGAATATTTCAATCGCCTTGCAACAAAAGCCTTATACTTGTGTCTTTGTTTTCTGCTAATGTATCTTAATGCGCGGTGTAAATTGAACTTTGCTGAATCTACGTCACCCAAATGATCATAGCAAAAACCGATTTCTGCATAAGAACTGAACAAATAATATTTTTTTATCCATTTTCTAATTATTAGTTTTGGTTTGTAATTTTTTAAATATTTGATTGTTTCTTCATAATATTCAATTGCTTTTTTACGGTTCAAAAGTGTAAGATTGAAAACTCTTGCTGTTCCGTAAAAATTAATCATTCTACCAAATATTAAAACCATACCCAAGTAGAAAATTAAACCGAATAAAAGTCCGCCAAAAAGAATAAACTTCCAATCAAACGGCATATTAGAAAGTCCATAAGTCAATGTGTTTGAAATAATTGACCATAAAAAACCAATAATTATACAAGCTCTAAAAAAATAATTTCTCATAAAGCAATTATAACACATTTTTTAAACTATTAAAACCCTATAAGACACCAAGAATTTACAATTTGTTTACGCAAACATATCTTTTATAAAATAAATTAACAGTGAAAAACCTATAAAAGCAAACAATGATGCAGGAAGTGCTGTATATTCATAACCAAATCCATGTGTAATAGGAATACCACCCACAAATGCTCCTATTGCATTTTCTAGATTAAAAGATATTTGAAAACAAGATGCCCCGAGCATTTCTCCACCTTTTGCATTTTCAAAAAAATGTTTGTAAAAAAATGTTAATATAACCTAACATTCATCTTGCTAAAATCTTCTAAGTCGTTTAAACTTTTTCATGTTAGTTAAGCCTAACAATAATATACGAGGTTTTTATGAAAGTTACAGTATTAGGTAGTGGACATGGCGGTTTTGCAATGTCATCAGATTTGAAAAATTCTGGATATGATGTTGTTTTATCCTCTGTTGTACCACATAATTCAAAACTTAAATTGTTTAAAAGTCTAGGACAGATAAAAATCGAAGGAATGACAGAAAAATACAAAAATCCTGTAACTATTCCTACTGATTTTATTGAAGAAAATACTGTTAAAGCAATAAAAAGAGCCGATATTATAATGGTAAATGTGCCAGCTTTTGCACAAGAAGCGTACAATGAACTTATTGCAAAATTTGGTAAATCAGGACAAATTGTTGTTTATCCTTGCGGTGGTTTTTCTGCTGTAAATTTTAATAATTATCTAAAAACTTTTAATCGTGAAAACGACTTTACTGTTTGTGAAACAGGTTCTTTTGTTTATACAACAAAACTTACTGAAAACGGCAGTATACTAATAAAAAGTATGAAATCTAGTGTGATGTTTTCTGCATACAACCCCAAAGATACAGACAAAGCTCTAAGTATTTTAAATCAAATTTACCCTCAATTTTACAAGGCTGAAAATGTATGGCAAACTAGCTTTAGCAACCCTAGTTCAGTATTACATACGATTACAACTTTGTGCAATATGAGTAGAATAGAACAACTTGGTTCATACAAAAATTCTTTTTATGACATTACTCCAAGCGTAGCAAGGATTATGGAAAAAGTAGATAAAGAACGTTGTGAAATTGCCTCTCATTTTTATAAAAACGTAATGAGCGTGACAGAAATTATGTGTAGTTTGTATAACTTACATTATGACAACATTTATGACACTATTAGAAATATTCCTGCTTTTAAAATTCAACATGCACCGAACGATTTGAAGCACAGATACATTACAGAAGATATACCTTACTCACTTGTTCCGATTTCAACTATTGGTAAAAAATTAGGAATACCAACTCCTAATGCAGATTCCATTATTAATTTAGCTTGTATGTCTAACGACATAGATTATTGGGAACAAGGTCGAAACGCTGATAAAATAGGTTTTGAAGAAACTCAAGCAATTTATCAAGATATGGCGGTAGCTTAAAATGGATAAAAAGTTTTTGCCACTAATCATATCAACCGCAGCCGCATCGTTTATGGTAAACCTTGATACTTATATCATAAATGTTTCAATTCCCGCAATTGCAAACGATTTAAATGTATCAAAAGCTGATATCTCTTGGGTTGTAATGTCTTACAACTTGATGGTTGTATCCTTACTTTTAATATGCGGTAAATTGGCTGATAGAATAGGTTTGAAAAAACTTTTTGTATCTGGATTTGTAATTTTTACAGTAAGTTCTTTATTTTGCGCTTTATCACAAAATTTAAGCCAATTAATTATTTCGAGAATTTTTCAGGGACTTGGGGCTTCAATACTGTACGCAATGCCTCAAGCTATGATTGGCAAATTTATGCCAAAAGAAGAGCGAGGCAAAGGTTTTGGTTACAGTGCCTCTGCTGCAGCGCTAGGAATTATGCTTGGTTCTCCTATTAGTGGGCTTTTGACAGGTCTACTTTCTTGGCATTGGATATTCTTAATCAATGTACCTATTGGCTTAGGAATTATTGCTCTTATTTTGTCTAACAACTCTTTGATTGAAAATAAAACTAATGTTTCTATAGAAAAATTTGATTTAACAGGTTCTTTTTTGAGTTTTTTCGCAGTTTTAGGATTAACTTTCTGGCTAAATAGACTTAATAGTATTGGCTTTACAAACACTTTTATGATAAGTTTATTGGTTGTTTCCTTATTTTTATTAATTTACTTTGTTTATCATTGTCAAAAAACTCCAAATGCACTTTTAGATTTAAATTTACTAAAAGATAAA
The DNA here is from genome assembly GCA_937895785.1 of uncultured Candidatus Melainabacteria bacterium. GTDB lineage: Bacteria > Cyanobacteriota > Vampirovibrionia > Gastranaerophilales > Gastranaerophilaceae > UBA6984. Next base: position 34,962 of record CALBKW010000155.1, read on the forward strand.
TATTTCTCTTGCGCAAATTCTGCAATGTTCTTAATCTCAGCCTTTTTAGCTGGAAACAATTTTATAATGCCGTTCTATTTAACGGAAATAAAAAATTTATCAGAATTTCAAATAGGTTTATTATTTATTATATATTCGGCTAGTTATATGACTTTCAGCTTAGTTTATGGGAAAATTTCTAAAAAATATTTACCCGCAAAAGTATCTACAATAGCCTCAATGACTTCTGTTTTATCAATTTTATTTTTCACTGTAAACATAGATAATTCTAATTTAGTGTATACCGTAATGTTTTTCATCCTACTTGGTCTCTCTTTTTCGTTTTTTATTACCTCAAACAACAACTACATTATGCAACAGGCAAAAAACAACAATGAAGGCGCTGTTGCAGGGTTACACAGAATGACAGGACGTTTCGGAATGTTATTTGGCGTAGTTTGTTTCGAATTTTTATTTTCTTATGCACAAAAAATAAACTTAAATGGTTTTATTTTAGCCTATCTAGGAGGTTGTTCTATTTGTATTTTAGCAACAATTCTCTCTTACATCTGTGTTAACAAGCAAAAAAATGAAATATAAATTTATTCTTCTTCATCTGTTGTTTTTTGTTGGTTCAAGAAAGAATCGTCAAAAAATGGTTTAAAATTTTTAACCATAGGTAATGGTGGAATTTTACCAGTTGAAACAAAAGCTTTATCTTGGCAATCACCTTTTACGTCGCAAACACCTATGAATTGTCCAATTGAATTGTAATAATATGTTTTTTCACCTCTTGGAATGCTTTTTCCGACATATTGACCTGTTGCATTATAAAAAAAAGTTCCTGTTTTTAAAACTCTATCATGTGCAATCATTTTGCCAAATTTGTCATAATAAAAATTCTCATGGTTTTTACTTACAACTGTATAATCAGGCTCATTTTGCACTGTAACTGTTGGTTCAGTTGTTTTATAACCATTCTGCATTGTACTTGTTTGAGTTGTTGTAATAGTACCTGTTCCAGTTGAAGATTTTGTTGTCGTAGTTGTTGTAGTTGTAGCTGGAGCTGCAATACATACAGGTACAGAAATTATAACTAATAAGGTAAATAAATATATTAATTTTTTCATAAAAATTTCCTTCTTATAGTAGAAATTCTAGCATAATTAGTCATTTTTATGAATAAAAACAGCAATATTTAGGTAAAACAGAGGATTTAAGGATTTATCAAATATATTGAAGAGTTCAAATATAATGCGTATGTTACCCACAAAAAATATGGAATAAGCAAATAAAATGCTGGTTTTGAAATTTTATAAAATTCATACAGTGTTATAGCGAGGAAAATCCACATTAATAATATTACCCATAAAGCATTTAGTATATCTTTTAAGCCAAAAAATATAGAACTCCAAAAGAAATTTAACAGCAATTGCATTACAAAAAATGAAAGTGCGACAAACTTTTTAGATAGACTTTTTGTGGAAATAAAAACTAAAAATGATGCAAAAATCATCAAATACAAGATTATCCACACTGGAGCAAAAATCCAATCTGGAGGTGTTCCTGCGGGTAAATTAAGAGAATGATACCAATCTAAATTAACCATAATAACAAATATTTTAGTCAAAAAATTTCACTTAAAATCCGACAATTGGCTAATTATCCTACATCTTTAGTCAAAAATGCGTTTCTACAATCTTCAATTTCTGACAATAAATCTTTAAAATCTTTATATTGAACACAGCCTGTAATATGTGATAATTCTACATTTCCAACAAATTCTACTTTATAATTATCTATATTTCTTTCGGCAATTTTAATCATCTTACATTGCTCTAAAATATCTAATAAACATTCAATACAATCAATAGTTAAACCTAAGAATGATGCACTTTTTGCAAGGTCAAATTCGCCATTTCTATTGTTACATGTATATTTCACCATACCAGAAAGAGTTTTAATTATGTCATGCTCATCAAATTTTGTAAAACTACAAGGCATATAGTGAATATGACGAGGATTAACTGTTTCAATGATACTGTCAAATAATTCTTCACTTGGCGGATAATCAAAAAACATTATACTATCAGCTTTTTTCAGTGTTTCTCTATTGATAATTAGCTCTGTTAAAGACTTGTATGGTTTTAATAAATCTATAATTACCTTATTTTCAGCAAAAACAAGAATATTCATTTTTGAAGTTTTAACATAATCTTCAACCTGAGGCAAAAGATTTGTTTTATTTCTATGGTCAAAAACTTTTACTGCATTTGGGTTTTCGACTTTTTCTTCTTTTAAATTTTCGCTGTGTATGTCTTCAATCATTAATTGCAGACTTGTAACATCTCTGAAAGTGTTAATTTTAGGTGAAAATGCTATATCCAATTTGTCGTCTGGCACTAAGGAAATATCTCCTCTTGACCACCAAACACAAGTATACTGAGCATCTTTACCCTGAACTTTCAATCTTAAATGATTTTTATTTTCACCCATTAATGTTTTTTCTTTTAGCCTAAAATCTTTTACAGCAAAAACTGGAGAAGGATTTGATGCACCAAATGGCTCTAATTTAGAGATTTCATCTACCAAAGTTAAATCTAAATCCTTTTCATCTAACTCTAAGTCAATATTTACAAAAGGTTTAAGGATTTTATCACCCAAAACTTCCGATATAGTTTTTTCTAATGCGTTTTTAACTACATTAAACTGCTCAATATTACCGCTAAACGCAAATCCTGCAGCCATTTCGTGACCACCAAAACCGTCGAATAATTCAGAATTGGCATCTAAAACTTCGTATAAATTTATACCTTTTACACTTCTTGCAGAACATCTAAATTGTTGAGTTTCAGAATTGTAATTCATAATAAAAGTAGGTTTATAGTACTTTTCTACAAACTTTGATGCCACAATCCCGATTATACCAATGTTCCAGTTGTTACTAAATAAAACAATTGCGTTATTATCAGTTCCTTCTTTTTGGTACATTTCATCCGCTTCTAAAAATGTTGTTTCACAAAGGTTTTGACGAATTTTATTTAATTCATTCAAGGTTTGAACAGCCATTTCAATTTCTGTTTTATTATCTGATAACAAAAGTTTTAAAGCTGTATCAACATTGTCTAAACGACCTGTTGCATTAATTCGTGGAGCAACTCCAAAAGCAATATTTTCAGATGTAATTCCATTTTCTATATTATAACCAGCACTGTCTAAAAGCCTTGCCAATCCATAATGTTGACCTTTTGATATAAGTTCCAATCCTTTTGTCACAAAATATCTATTTTCACCTAAAAGTGGTACTATATCTGCAATTGTACCTAAAGCAACTAATGGTAAAAGTTCTAATATAAATTCTGGTTTGTTATAATGATTTAAAATAGCTTGCGCAACCTTCAAAGCAACACCACACCCAGCAAGGTATGTAAGCATTTTAATCTTTTTTGCTTGTAATTTTTCGTCTAAAGAATTTTGAGCCTTTGGATTAATAATTGCAAATGCTGGAGGTAGCTCATCTGGCGCTTCATGGTGGTCTGTAATTATTATATCTACACCAAAACTCTTTAAAAATTTAACTTCTTCAACATTGCTAACACCACAATCTACTGTAATCATGACTTTTGGCTTTTTAGAGGTCATTAGTTTTACTAGTGTTTTTGTGTTCATACCGTGACTTTCTGTTTCTCTATCAGGTATATAGTAATCAACTTCCGCACCTAAATGCTTTAAAGTTTTTAATAAAACTGATGTAGAAGTGATACCGTCTGCATCAAAATCTCCATACACAAGTATTTTTTGTTTTTCATCAATCGCTTTAGAAAGTCTATCCACTGTTTTAGCCATGTCAACAAAAACAGTTGGCTCTGTTAATTTCATCTCTAATGGATTTAAAAATTCTTTTATATCTGTTTTTGTAGTAATCCCGCGCACAGCTAAAAGTCTTTCTATCAAAGACTTTTCACTGTTATCTGTTTTTGCAACTATCCACTCTTTTTGCATTTTTATTACTAATTTTTACTGATTTTTTGTTCTAAAACTTCAATACCTTTTTTAAGTTGAACATCATTTTTGTTTGTTATATCTTCATCTTTAATTTCTACCACAACATCAGGTGTAATACCTTTTTTGTGGATATCATTACCATTTGGAGTTAAGTAATGTTGAATTGTAATGTGAACTGCAGAACCTTCTGGCAACTTGTTAATTTCTTGAACAATACCCTTACCAAATGTTTGAGTACCAACAATTGTAGCTCTTTCGTTTTCTTTCAATGCGCCAGAAAGAATTTCACTTGCAGATGCTGAACCTTTATTAACAAGTACAACTACAGGTTTTTGTGTTAACAATTCTCTACCTGCTCTTGCTGTTTCTTTGTAACCTTCACGGTCAACAGTACTTACAATAACGCTATCGCGCATAAGCATATCTGCAATTAGAACTGCATTTGAAAGTAATCCACCTGGATTTGAACGTAAATCTAAGATATAACCATCTTTATTGCGACTTTTTAGGATAATTTCTCCAATTTCACTACCAGCATTTTTACTTAAAAATGAGCTTAGTCTAATGTATTGAATATTGTCAGGAATTTTTGTTTCAATTGGAGGTTTTGTAGTCACAACCTTAACTTCAACCTCATCTCTTACAATGTTGAATGTGATAGGTTTTTCAACGTTTTTACGCTTGATTAAAAGAGTTACAGTAGTACCTTTTTCACCTCTAATTTTATCAGCAGCTTTATCAACAGTAATGCCCTTTGTGCTTTCACCGTTAATTTCCATAATTTCATCGCCAGCTTGAATACCAGCTCTTTGCGCTGGAGAATTTTCGATTGGTTCAACTACATACAACTGACCTTCCTTAACAGAAATTTGAGTACCAATACCTTTCAAAGAACCTTTCATACTGTTTTGTTCTTCTGCAAACTCTTTAGGATCTAAAAATCTTGTATAAGGATCATTTAAGCTTGCTAACATGGTATTTATAGCCATGTAAGCATCTTCATTTGTTTGTATTTTGCTGTCATATTTATGACGCCATCTTGTCCAATCTTGATTATTATTTGTTTGATCTACAAACTTGTTGTTAACCAATTTCCAAACCATATCATATAAATCGCAAGGGCTGTATGCCATCACTCTAGCAGTATTAACACCCATTACCAAGAACGCTAACGTCAAAACTGTTAATAAAATTCTTCCAAATGTTCTATTCATAAATTAATTTCCCTTTATCCAATATATATATTATTGCACATTTATTAAATATAAGATGTTTTTTTACAATAAATGTTTCAAAAACGTTAAACTTTTATTAATAGCTTTGAAATTTTTTAGTTTTAATATACACTATTATTAAGAATTAATTGAGGAGGAAGTATGCACGAATACGTATTTAAAATGAAAAAAGGTGAAATCGAAATTGAATTAAAGTCTGATGACTTGGAATTTGTTGAAGAACAACTTAACAAATGGAGAGAAGATTTACTTCAAAAATAGTCGAATTGTATAATTACAATAAGGCTTAAACGCAATAAAATCAACTTAGACAGGAACTATTATGCCAAAGTACACTTTTACATTTAAAAAAGACGATGTTTTTTTAGAATATGTCACAACAGATAAAGAATCAATGGAACGCCAATTTCAAATTTGGGTAACATGCGCCTCTGTATGGGCTTATAACCAAGAAAAAATTGAAAAAGGTTTAATGGCAGCTCCATTACCAAAGGCTGAAAAACCTGTTGTTACTGAGGTTGAAGAAAATAAACCTGCAGAAGAAAATATTGAAGAAACAATCCAAACACCAGAAATAATAGAAGAAGCAACTGAACTTATCATTGAAAACCCTGAACAAAACGAAATTGACAGAGAATCTCAACGTATAATTCAGGAATATAAAGCCGAAATGGAAGCTGAAGCTCGCAAAAAAGAAAACGATGCGAAAAAAGAAGAATTTAAACACGGTGTAGAAGAAGTTGTAGCAAAAGAAGAAGCTGTAAAAGAAGAAATTTCTGAATTATATAGCAAACCTGCTACCATCAATGATATTCAGTTAACTCAACCAGAAGAACCTGAACAAAAATTAGGCGAAAACAACGATTTTGATGCCTTTTTACAAAAATCTATGGCAAAACCTGTAACAAACGTTAGAGAAAAACAAGATGACAGATTTTTAAAAGTTATCAAGGTTAAGAATATTACAGAAAAACTAGACTATTTAATCGTTACAGCTTACTATTTATCTGAATTTGAACGTCTTGACAGATTTACATTAAAATTGGTAAATGCAAAATTAATGGAAAACATGCATGAAGTAATTGATAGCTCTGTATTACAAGAAGCTATTGACAAAGGGCTTGTTGAATGTTTACCAAATTACACAAATATTCCTTCAGCAATGGAATACAGACTTACTGAAGCTGGAGAAGAAGCATTTTTAAACGGAAGTAGCAAATAAAACATGAAAAAAGTCGCAGTAGCAATGAGTGGTGGCGTAGATAGTAGTGTAACCGCATTATTATTAAAGCAACAAGGTTATGATGTTGTTGGAATTACAGGCAAAATGACTAATTCAGAAGGTGCTGAACAAGTTTGTAAAAATGCTCAAGCCGTTGCTGATAAAATCGGAATACCATTGTATATACTAGATTTGAGCGATAAATTTAAAGAAAAAGTTATTGATTATTTTGATAAATCTTACTTAGAAAGCAAGACTCCAAACCCTTGCGCCATGTGCAATAAGAGGATTAAATGGGGCGAAATCTTCGATTACGCAATAAATACACTTGATTGTGATTACTTTGCAACTGGTCATTACGCTAACATCACCAAAATCGGTGATTATTACACAATGGCACCAGCAAAAGACCCTCGAAAAGACCAATTATACTTCCTTTTCAGTCTAACTCAAGAACAGTTCTCAAAAACGTTGTTTCCACTTTATGAGTACGAAAAATCACAAATTCGTCAGATTGCAGAAGAAAATGATTTACCTTCAAAATCGGCGAAAGATTCTCAAGACATCTGTTTTATCCAAAAACCGAAAACATTACGAGATTATCTTTTTGAAACAATTGGCAAGAAAAAAGGCGATTTTATTGATATTGAAACTGGTAAAAAGCTTGGTGAACACTCTGGGTGCTATCAATACACAATTGGACAACGTAAAGGGCTTGATATAGGCGGAACTCCAAACCCATTGTATGTGATAAAAATAGATTCAAATACAAACACAGTCTATGTTGGAGAAAAGAAAAATGCCTACAAATCAACATTAAAGCTAGAAAATGCACATAAAACATTCCCTTTTGAAGAAAATTCTTTTGATGTTATGACAAAAATCAGATATAATATGCCTTTTGTAAAAGCACATGTCGAATTATCAGATAATACGGCAGTTATGACATTTGAAGAACCTGTTTATTCTGTTACCCCAGGACAAGCGGCTGTTTGGTATGATTTAGAACATGGCTATTTACTTGGCGGTGGTTGGATTGTAGAGTAATTAAACTTATTAATGAGAAACCTATTAAATAACAAAACGGTGGGGTGATTTTTCAATCACCCCACCGTAAAAGTTATTTAATTGCTAAGACTATGCCATAGCTTTTGCAACTGCAACGGCACATGCAACTGTTGCGCCTACCATTGGGTTGTTACCCATACCGATTACACCCATCATTTCTACGTGAGCAGGAACTGAAGATGAACCAGCGAATTGAGCATCACCGTGCATTCTACCCATAGTATCTGTCATACCATAAGAAGCTGGACCAGCAGCTACGTTATCTGGGTGAAGTGTTCTACCTGTACCACCACCTGAAGCTACTGAGAAGTATTTTCTACCATTTTCCCAGCACCATTTTTTGTAAGTACCAGCAACTGGGTGTTGGAAACGAGTTGGGTTAGTTGAGTTACCTGTAATAGAAACATCAACACCTTCTTTAATCATGATTGCAACACCTTCGTTTACATCATCAGCACCATAGCATCTTACTTGTGCTCTTTCGCCGTTTGAGAATGCTTTTTCGCTAACGATTTTTAATTCGCCAGTTTTGTAATCATATTCAGTTTCAACTGATGTAAAACCGTTGATTCTTGAGATGATGTAAGCTGCATCTTTACCTAAACCGTTTAAGATAACTCTTAAAGGTTCTTTTCTAACTTTGT
>CALBKW010000156.1 GCA_937895785.1 uncultured Candidatus Melainabacteria bacterium
TTCTGATGTTCCATCAGGAGATGCTCTTTTAAAACTTGAAGATAAACTTAACAAGTTAAAAGATCAACTCAACTTTATGGCTACAGACATAATGGAAAATCTATATAATAGAACTGAAACTGTTTTAAAGGAATTTGAACCAGTACAAAAAGCTGTTATGTCTTTCGTTGATGTAGATTTACAAAATGTTGCTACAGCCTTAAAAGAACAAATGGATGCATATAAAATTGGAATGGAACAAATTGTTCAAGAAATTCCATCAGATGAAGCGCGTTCAGTTTTAAATAATTTATTTACTGGCTTTGGCTCGTTAGAAAATAAGATATCTCAAATGGAAACTTCAATTAAAGATGCTCAAGCTAAATCAATTGAAGAAATAAAAGGTTTGTTGGCTCAAGCTAAACCTTTGATGCCAACAGTAGCAGAGATGAATGCTGAAAAAGTGTCTGTATCGGCAGATGTTAATTTTGACACCTTAATTGAAAAATTAGATGCAAAACTTGTTGAAGTTCAAAGTGGTATCAATGACAAATTCTCGAATGTTCATAAACATTTAGATGAAGTTGTTGTTCCTAAGCTAGAGAATATTGATAATAAACAAAATGATTTATTGGCAAAACTGGAAACTGTAAAAAGCACAGATGAATTAAGTGCGATTAAAAATCAATTGAACGAATTGTTTGATAAATTGTCAAATGTTCAAGATGATATTACAAATAATAAAATTGCTGCAAGTACTGTTACTCCCGAACGACTAGAAGGTTTAGGCGATGAAGAAAAATCAATTATAGTTGATTTTACAAATAATTTAAGCGAACTAGCAAATTTAGTTAAACATTCTTCAGATAATATTGATGCCAAAATAACAAGAGCTTTATCTGAAAGCTCTTTAAACGTTGATTTTGAAAGTTTAAAGGCTGATATTGCGCAAATGCTATCATCGGTTCAATCGAAAGCCTCAGAAATTGTTATAGAAGACACCAATAACGCAGGTGGCGCTTCTGTTTCAATGATTAAAATCTTATTAGAAGAGTATAAATCTCAAATTGTCGATGCTGTAAATGGCGTTAAACAAACGGTTTGGGATTACGGTCATGATGAAGAAGTTGCAAAAGATATTAAAGTTATAAGTCAAAAAATGGACTTATTAGCTTTAAATGATGATGTAAAATTTGAAATTGACAAGTCTTTACAAGACATAAAATCAATTGTAAAAGACCAGCAAAAATTCTTAAATACAATCAATATTTTAGAAACTTTAGCTAGTTTAGAAGATATTAATAAAATGAAAGGCTTGGAACAACTTTCTAAATTAAACGAAATCATTAGTGTTGATAAGTTGAATGCCTTAAATAAATTAACGCTTTTAGATAAGTTAAAAAATCTTGATTGCCTGGATGAATTACAAAAAATTCCAAAATTGTCTGGAATGCTTGAAGTTCAAGAACAGTTAAAAACAGTAATCAGCGGTCTTGATCAAAAATTAAATGTTTTTTCAAAGAATTATTCAACACTTGATATTTTTACAGAAGATGTTAAAAATGAATTTGATGCGTTCAAAAACGAATTAAACACCGCAAAAACAACGATAATGAAACACGTTTTAAATGTATTTGAACAATTGTCATTTGTCGTAGAAGGCGAAGAAATTAAAGATTTCGTTGATGAAAAAGCTCAAGCAATTTTAGAAGCTGTAAAAAATAACGAGAATGAAACTTTAAACCAAGAAGTTAAGACAATAAAAAGCGCCGTAGATGCAATCAATCCTTTGGAATACAAAGACATTGAAGGCGATATGAAACGCGTAAATGAAGTTGCTGATATTATCGAAAACTTCCCTCATGATGTTGAAAATAGATTAAGTGAAAAATTTAAAGAGTTTAAACAACAATTGAACTTAATGCGTGTTGGTACAACTGAAGATGATGAAAATTATACTTATGCACTTCAAGATGTTGAATCTGATATTGCTCGTTTAAGGTTAGCACTGGATGATATCAAAAAAGTTGTGGAAGAAAATTCGTTAAAAGAAATAGCTGAATACGTTAACGAAATTGTAAAGCAAGTTGACGACATGAAATTCAATATAAGCCAAGATGATATTTTCAAAATGAAGGTTGATATTGAACGAATTACATCTGATATTGTAAGTATCAGTTCAAGAACAAATAAATTATTATTAGCTTCTGATGAATCAGCTCAAGCGTTGAATACTTCAATGCAATCTTTTAGAAATACAATTTCTGATTTGTATGATGGTTTGAAAAAACTTGATTATTCAGAAATGACTGCAAAATTAGATGATGTAAATAATCAAATTATTGAATCAAATAAACAACAACGTAATATTACAGATACTGTAGCAAAGCTTGCTGTATGGTCAGAAAGCACAGATGAAACATTGGCAGACGTAAATGACACGTTAGCTAAATTGAAAAAATCAATGCCTTCAAGCGAAGCGGTATTGGAAGAATTAGAAGTTAAATTTGCAAAACAACAGCAAAAGATTGATGCTTTGGAAGATAAATTAGATGAGTTGTTAGCTGCAAATGAAGATAAAGATACTTCAAATATGTCTAAAAAACTTACAGATATTGACAAACAATTAACTAAGTTGAACAGAAGTATTGAAAGATTAACTTCTTATGTTGATGAGGAATAAAAATGGGCGCAGTAGTAATTTTTTGTACAGTTCCAAATAAAGACGAAGCAAAAAAGATTTCAAAAGCCTTGTTGAACGAAAATCTTGCTGCTTGCTGTAGTACTGTTGACAAAGTTAGTTCTATGTTCTCTTGGAATGGCGAAATTTGTAACGAAAATGAACTGTTGTTAATTATAAAAACTCGCCAAGAATTGTTTGATAAAATTGAAGCAGTAATTAAAGCTTTTCATTCTTATAATGTGCCAGAAATTATCGCGTTGCCAGTGATTCAAGGTTCTAAAGACTATTTAGGTTGGATTGAGCACGAAACAGACGTATAATATTGTTATGCAAATTGATGAATTAATTGAATATATGGAGTCTTTAGGACTTGAAATTCATACAACGACTAAAGCAAGAGGTCATCTAGGATTTTTCTTAGATGGGCGAATTGATATTTCAAAATCAACCCCACAAGAACGTCTAATACCTACATTATTACACGAGTTTGCACATTATATTCATTCGAAAATTGAAGGAAATATTCATAAAACCGGAGGTTCTTTAAAGAAAATTTTTAATTCAGAAGAAGACTTTGCTGATGAATTAATAGCTGTTACAAATTTTGTAGATGCTCATTCAAAATGTGAAAAATTGATACGCCATAGAGATATGGTAAAAGACAGTATTAAAAAATTAGATTTGCAAATAAAAGAAGAATATCCAAAATTC
>CALBKW010000157.1 GCA_937895785.1 uncultured Candidatus Melainabacteria bacterium
AATTATTTTGTTCTTTTATTTTACCAGTTATGCTATATCCATAAATGCCTGCAATTAAGTCGTAGAAGAAACCGTAAGGTTTATACTTCATATCTTCATAACAAGTAACTTTTAAAACTTGATTGAAGATGTTGTTTGCTTTTATTTTGTCAATTACATCAAGAGTTCTAGGGTAGTATTCTTTTTTACCCTTAATAACTAAAATATTTTTCTTTTTAGCCATCAATCGTTGAGCGATTTCGCTACTTAATCCTTGAGTTACGGCTTTTGAAAAACTACAATGAATTTCATCAAAATCAATTCCGTTTATATCATATATTGAATCTTCCTCATCAAGTATTTCTTGTTGAGATTCAAGTATATTCGGGATTTTTACTTCGGTGTTATCTTCTTCGACTTGCTCCTCTTGATTAATTAATTTTGACAAGTCCATCTCATATAAGAATATTGCTTGGTTTTTAATTCTTGTCATGCCAATAGATGACATTGGAAAGTCGTTTCCAACAATTTCATATATGCTACCGTCTGTAATCAATTGCAGGCTGTTAATAAGCTTCTTTGTTTCAATGTTTTGATATAAAAGTTGAATATTTACACCCGATTTGTAATCATCATTTGTTGCGAATGCATTACGCTTTAATATTGCAATATTACATTTTAGTTGAGCATCTTTAACTTTTGTTAACTTAAAATTTAGTTGCGTGATTAAATTTAACAATTCGATTGCGGATTTAACCGCATTTTTAGCTGATGTAGCGTAAGTATAATCTTTGTTAAAACGGATTATATGAGTATTCCCAATAATTTGTCTTTTTAAGCCGATAGATTTAACATAATCGTAAATCAAGGCGTTAAGTTTATCTCTAAACTTAACAAATAGTTGATTAGAACCTAAAACTCTAGGCATGTCGTCAAGATTTGGGAAATCTATTGAAAGGCACGCGAACTCATCAATGTTAGAGCCTTGAAGTATTGCACTAACATTTGTATCAAAACCGCATCTTGAACATTTACCAGCAATTGTTTGGTTGATTTTTCCACAATTATGGCACTTGTTAACAATTATATATCCGCACTTGTTGCAGGTATTAGTTTTGTTTACAGTGTTACAAATAGGACAAACTAACTTTAAAACCTTTTTGCAGTTTGGACATACGAGCGTGTTTTCATCAATTTTATAACCGCACTTTGGACATTCCATTCTTAAATTATACAATTAATTTGTTAAAAATCAATTTATTTAGTATAATCATGATATAATTTTTCCAAGAGGTGAATATGGATATAGTTAAATTTATTTTTGATCCAGCGGTATTAATTATTATTGCTACATTTGTGTCAATTATAGTTTTTTGTGTTCAAAAATTTTCTTATGTAAATTCAAATCTTTTATGGTTATTGAATTTCTTAAAAAAATTTAAGAAAACTGATTTGACATATAGATTTGGTGAGTTTGATAAAGTGATTTCTCAAAATGCCTATGTGTCAAGTGCTTGGCAAGAATTTAGAAACACTTTAGTTTTTTCTGAGAGTGTAGCGTTAAAAAAGCAAGATAATTCAGTTGCTTATCAAAATGTTTCACAAGCTGTAAATAGCATACAAACCACAGTTGATCCAATGTACTTCTTTAATGAAGACTCATTGGTTTTGTCAAAATATAATAGCAAATTTGTTCAAATTGCTCCTACTTTATTAACTGGTATGGGGCCTTTATTCACGTTCTTAAATATTGCTGTAGCTTTTACGAGAGTTGATTTCTCAAGCCAAGAATCAACTATATCTTCAGTTTCTGGATTGATGGGAAGCATGCAAGTTGCGGCGTTATGTTCTGTACTTGCAGTTGGTGCTTCTTTGATTTTCATGTTCTTCGAAAAATTGTATTATAACAAAATGTGCAAAAAGCCATTATTAGAAGTGCAGGAAGCAATGTACTCTTTGTTTGATAACATTTCTTCTGAAAAATTCTTAATTGAATTGTTAAAAGAAACAAAAATTCAAAATAGCAATTTAACAGGTTTATTAACATCTTTACCAAACCAATTTAAAGATGCATTAGACAAAAGTATGGCAAAATCGCTGGTTCCTTATATGGAAAATTTGCTTTTCGGTGTAAATAATTTACAAGAAGAATTAAAGAAAATTCAACCCGTTCAGCCAAAGGGTGGTGATGTTGTTGACGACTTATTTTAAGGTACTAAATGATTAGAGGAAGACTTACAAATTCAAATAATGACGTTCAAGAAAATGTATTCTGGATTACAATGACAGATTTACTTTTAGGTTTAGCTGTAATCTTTATTGTATTGTTTGTCCTTGCTATGACTGGTTTTACTCAAGCAAAATTACAAGAACAACAGTTAAAATCTGAAGTTGCAAAAGATTTGGCAAAAGAATTAAATGATAAAAATATTAATGCTCAGATTGATTTGTCTACAGGTGCTGTAAAGCTTTCAGATTTACAATTGTTTGAATTGGGAAGTTATCAATTATCAGAAGATGGCAAAGCATTTTTAAATAAGTTCATTCCAATTTATTTGAATGCGGTATATTCAAATCCTAAAATTGCGGATAAAGTTGTTAATATAGTAATTCAAGGTCACACAGATTCTCAGTCTTTTGCAGGTGTTTCTTCAAAAGATTTGCAATTTGTGAAAAATATGGAATTATCAACTCAACGTGCAAACGAAGTCGCAAAATATATATTTTACACACCTTATAACAAAGCATATAGCGCGAAATTACATAAAATGCTTATAGTTGAAGGAAAAAGTTTTTCTCAACCAGTTATAGTAAATGGTAAGGAAGATTACAACAAGAGTAGGCGTGTAGAATTGCAACTTGTTGTTAAAAACTCAAATTTACAAGACTTTATGGGGTTAGTTAAATAATGAACTTAAATAATGAACAAAAAATTCTTGAAACAATCAATATGATAAAACTTCATCACTTAGATATTCGTACGGTAACAATGTCATTGAGTTTAAGAGATTGTATATCTGATTGTGCGGGTAGAGTTTATGAAAATGTTTATAACAAAATTCTAAAATATGCTAAAAATCTTTATAAATATGCAAGTGATTTAGAAGATGAATACTCAATTCCAATTATAAACAAAAGAATTGCGATTACACCAGCATCAATATTAGGGGAGTCTTGTGAAAAATTTGATTATGTTAAGTTAGCTCAAGTTCTAAATGATGCAGCGCAAGCTGTTAATGTAAACTTTATTGGTGGATTTTCAGCACTTGTTGAAAAAGGGTGTACGAAAGGTGACATTGCTTTAATTGAAAGTATACCAGAAGCTTTAGCGAAAACAGATTATGTTTGTTCTTCTGTAAATGTTGCAAGTTCAAAAGCTGGTATTAATATGAATGCTGTTTTGAAAATGGCTGATATTGTCAAAAAATCGGCAGAATTAACCGCTGATAAAGATGGATTAGGGGCCGCAAAATTAGTTTGTTTCTGCAATGCTCCTGGTGATAATCCATTTATGGCGGGT
>CALBKW010000158.1 GCA_937895785.1 uncultured Candidatus Melainabacteria bacterium
AAATCCCTAAAACAAAAACTTATTTATTACCCTACCTTTCCCTATACAAATTTTAAGCCTTGCTAAAGAGCAAGGCTTTTTTTAATATTGAAAATATCTATCAAAATCAACGTCATCAAAATTACATAATAATCTGAAAATATCGTCATTTTCATCCATACGTTGAAATTTATATTCATCAAACTTCCAGTATTTTGGATTTATTCCACGAACTCGTACGATTTCTTTATCTTTTAATATTTGTAATTTCTTTTTTACAATATCAATTGGCATCTCAAGAAGTTTCGCAAGTTCTACGGCGGTGATACCGTCTTCGTGCGAGCATTTTTGAGGGGTCATGAACATTAATTCAAGTCCGACTTTTTTTAAGTCCGTATCCTCTTCTAAATTAACTTCTAGTTCGACATCATACATAATAATATTCTAACAGTATTTTTTTATTTTTTTATCGTATCAATGGATTAAAAAAAAGAACTTTCTCTTGAATTAAGAAAGCCCTTTTTTATTATTTAGTTAAATTTTACCCTAGATTACTTATGCAACGTGTTGAGTGCATTCAATTTCGTTAACTAAGTATTTAGCAACCCATTTGAAATCGTCATTTTTATCAGCTGCTTTTTTCAAGTAATCAACTGCATCAGTACCGATTCTGATAAGTGTCATTGCTACAACGCCTCTTTTTACGCCTTTAGCAATTTGTAATTGTTCTACTAGAACAGGTACTGCACTTGTTCCGATATTTACTAATTCATTTTCTAATTGATTTTTTGTTGTATTGTCTGCTGTTTCTAATTTTGTTAAAATTTCTTGTAATTTATCCATGATTTCTCCAATTTTTCTTGTGGTTTATATTATTATTATAAGCATTTTTTTTGAAATCTTAATTTTTTTTATATAATCTTTATATCTGTATAAAGATTACAAAAAATTATCAAATTAATTTAATAATATAATTGCCCTAAAATTTCGAAAATATTAGACTTTCGGCTGATTGTTTATTGAAAATAAACCTTTACAATCTATATAGGTAAAGGTCTTATTAATCTATGGAAAACTATTATTCAAACGACAAATACAAATCTATAGAACTAAAAAATGTGAACAAGGATATAATTCCTTGGATAGAACATGTAGTTACGGAAAATAATAGCCGAGTTGAAAGAAAGGAGTGGAAAAGCAAGTATAACAGCTATGTTATTTATGATTACGAACCATTTTGTACAGATGGTTTTGAGATAAACATGTTAATTACCTCTTTCGATTCGGCTTATTTAACTTTTATAAATTATCTCTATAACGAAAAATTGAATACAATAGAGTATTTGAAAAATTGTTATGAGAAATCTCCTGTCGCGGTAAAGTGGGAATAAAAAAAGAGGTGGAGCTTTAAAGTTAAGTTTCCACCTCTTTTAATTTTATGTCTGAGTGACTGTTGATTAAGCCATAGCTTTAGCAACAGCAACTGCACATGCAACAGTAGCACCAACCATAGGGTTGTTACCCATACCGATTACACCCATCATTTCTACGTGAGCAGGAACTGATGAAGAACCAGCGAATTGAGCATCACCGTGCATTCTACCCATAGTATCTGTCATACCATAAGAAGCTGGACCAGCAGCAACGTTATCTGGGTGAAGTGTTCTACCTGTACCACCACCTGATGCTACTGAGAAGTATTTTCTACCGTTTTCCCAGCACCATTTTTTGTAAGTACCAGCAACTGGGTGTTGGAATCTTGTTGGGTTAGTTGAGTTACCTGTGATTGATACATCAACACCTTCTTTAATCATAATTGCAACACCTTCGTTAACATCATCAGCGCCATAGCATCTTACTTGTGCTCTTTCACCGTTTGAGAAAGCTTTTTCGCTAACGATTTTTAATTCGCCTGTTTTGTAATCATATTCAGTTTCTACTGATGTGAAACCGTTGATTCTTGAGATGATGTATGCAGCATCTTTACCTAAACCGTTTAAGATAACTCTTAAAGGTTCTTTTCTAACTTTGT
>CALBKW010000159.1 GCA_937895785.1 uncultured Candidatus Melainabacteria bacterium
AAATTGGAGTTTTACCAATTTCAGTTAACACAACTGGTATATATAGGCCCTTAAATTCCATTGATGGAGCAAGTAAAACCAATGCTCTTGGCTTAATTTTCATTTTTCTTGCGACAATTACGGCTGTATTTGCACCAATATCACTACCTACTAAAGCATAGTTCACAAAACTTGGTTTCTTTGTTTGTTTTTCAATATATTGAATAGTTTGAATTACATCATTTGGATATTGTTCAAAATCTTTATTTTTAAAGTTTCTCCATGAACGTTGATGAAAACTCTTGTCATAAACACTTTTGCCATGTCCTCTTAAGTCAATTCTTAAAACAGCATAACCTTGAGCATTAAATTTTTCTTGCAAGCTTATCCAATAAGTACTGTTATAGCCAAGAGCATGTAACATAATAATTGTAGGATAGCCTTTCATCTTTGTTTTTGGATAACTCAAATATGAACGAATAAGATGTCCGTCACGTGTTTGCACAGAAAATTCACGTTCAGTATAAGGTTTCTTAGTCTTAGTTGTCTTTGTTTGAGCTGCAAAAACAGTTTGAGCGCTAAATACAAAAACTAAAGTTAATATTGCAACAAGAATTTTTTTCATACATTTAATCCTTCCAAATTTAACTTTATTATAGTATAAATTTGAAATATTACAAATGTTACAATTTTTTCTAAAATTGAAATCTTAGAGAAAATTATATGTTTATATATATGTTAGTAGACCATTTTGTTGTGGTAATAAAACGATAGAGGGTTATACATGGCGATAGCAATTGATACCAATATATACGCATTAGGCAAAAAGCTTAATATTACATCTGAACGTATGATGAACTACGCTAACAAAACCGTAGATGAAATCATCGCAGCAGAAACAGCCCAAGGTAACACTAAGGCTGCTGAATTTGCTAAACAATTGGAATCAGATCCTAACACGCTAATCAAAACTTATGAATTAGATAATCCTGGTAATAAATTTAACATAATTTCACAATTTCCTGAGCAAAAAATGCCTGAATATTTGGAATATTTGGAAGATGATGATTTGAGATTAGGCTTAAATTTCTTCTCTCAAGAGCAACTTTTAAAACTTATGCAAGATTATGCTCCAATTGAAGAAATTGTAAACTCTGCAATGATTTGTTTCCCATTAATGGATATCGTTGAAATGATGCCTGATAAAGAGTTAAATAATTTTATTGTTAATAAAGACTTAGATCCTGAATTTCTGAAGAAACATTTAGAAAAAATGGATCCCGAAGTTATTGCAGTAATGATTGAAGGTGCAACTGGTTCTCCAGTATTTGAAGAAGAACCTAAAAAGCTTATGGATATGCTATTTGGTTTGGATAAAGATACTTATCAAGAAGCCTTAGTTGCAATGGATCCTGATGCAAAACGTGAAATGGTCTTAAACATGCAAAAACAAGATCCTGAAGTTATGCAATTGTTCCCAGCAAAAGCTTATACTACAATGTTATCAACATTGCAAAAACCTGACATGATGGAAGGTATGGCTGCATTGCAAACTGAATCTTTGCTTTCTATGAATGGCGAACTTCCACCAGAATTAATTGCAATCGTATTAACTCAGATTGATCCAAAAGATTTGGCTAAAATTGTACTTAAAGAATATCCTGATTTGTTGACTCAGATAGTTGCTGCATAGTTGAGTAATTTTCTTGCAAAAATTCAACAAGAAATTCCAAAGCTGATTGAGAGAATAAAAACTTAATCATCTTTCTGCTGTTGTGTGGATTAACTTCAATCTTTTTGACAGCTAATGCACATTTATTTTTAATTGCAACATACATAAGTCCAACTGGTTTGCCCGCTTCAGGGGTTGTCGGTCCAGCAATACCTGTTGTTGCAATTGCAACATCACAGCCAGTCTTTTTATAAAGTCCTTCAGCCATTTCTTTTGCGCATTCTTCACTTACTGCGCCATACTGCTCAAGAGTTTCTGGAGATACGCCTAAAAGTTCCGTTTTTGCCTCATTGGCATAAGTTACAAAATTTTCTTTTGTATATGATGAACTACCAGCGACATCTGTAAGACGAGAACTTAAAAGCCCTCCAGTACAAGACTCTGCAGTTGATATTTTAATCGAATAATTGAACAAAATTCTTGCGACAGTTTGCTCAGTTTTCGTATTCATTTGACATTTTAAATATTTTAAACATTCTAAAAATTTATTCATAACTATAATTTATAGTGGTTTAAACTCTTTGTCAAGCACAAAAAAGACGAACTTTAAAGTTCGTCTTTTCTGTTAATTATATTGTTTTTCAGGATTTATTTTGCTGTTAAAGCTAATTTTGAGCCTGTTTCAACTTGTTTTGCTTGTTGATATGGATTAGAAACAAAATTATATTGTGGATTATACATAACTTTTGATTTCTTACCTTCTGACATTTCAGGCACTGAGTATAAAATTAATGTGCTGTCGTACATATCAATTTTATTATCATCTCTGTATTTACCAGTTGTCATAACGTGATTGTAATCTTCTTCACTGTTAAAACGTTTGATAAAGTAATTACCCTTATCTACACAAACTTTATAAACTGATTTATCTCTGTCATCTGCATTTTTAAATGTTGTACCAGCTTGTAACCCAGCTCTTAAACCAACTTTGTCATTTCCAGTTGTATGCATTGAGATACTATCTAATTTAACGTGTGTTGGATGATATTCAGCCTCTTTATCAAGATTTACATTGTTTGCGTTAAATAATGTCACGGCCATTGCACCATCTGCAGATTGTCTTAAAATTGCAGAAACAGGTTTGCCAGTTGTAACGTCTTTGTGTAAATCTAATGTGAATGGTGCACCATCGTTTAATGCTCTTAATTCAGGTCTTTCACGTAGTGCCATTGTTTCATTCATTTTATTATAGAAGTTTTGAATAAATTGTTTGTTATTATCATTTAGCCAGTCCCAACGAACAGCATTACGGTTTTGGATATAAACATTTTTAGCTTTTTCTTCATAACCTGTCATTCCTAATTCATCACCAGCGTACATTGTTGGATTACCAGGTAAGCTTACCAAGAAGCCCATCATTGCTTGGAATTTTGTCATTCCAGGTTTTAAGATAGTTTCAAAAGTTGCATTGAATAATTTTGATTTTTCATCATTATTCATTTTTAAACCGTGTTTAACTTCAGCTTGTTTCATTACAGCTTTAATTGTTGTGTCAATTGGTTTTGTACCAAATGCATCTGCTGAAAATTCTTTATCTAAGTATTTTCCAGATGCTAAGTCTGCAACAGATTTACTAATTGCTGAGAACGCTTCGTCTTTTCTTTGACCTTGGAATACTTTACCTAAAGCTTTACCGAAACCGCCTTTTACAGCATCGCCCATTGCAATAGCTTTACTGCTAACTTTGCTGAAATCAATACTGTTGATATCACCATCATTAACTTGGTCATACATTTTGTCTTTTAAAACTGTTGTTGCAATTTTTTTGTGGTTGTAATTGTTTGCAAAATTTGTATGAAACAAGTTCATATCTAATGATAAGCAGTGTAACATACGAGGTTTATCATGGTTGCCTACAAATGTGTAAGAATATAAAATCGAATCTAATGGAGCTGAGTTCAAGTAATTGTCTGAACCAACCATTTTATCGTAAATTTTTCTTTCTCTGCCATTGGCATCAAGTGTTGCACCTGTTGTAATATCTTTATTGAAGATATTTGCAACATCAGTAAAGAAATAAGAATAGTTTGCAATACTTGTCATGCCTGCTTCTTGGTGCAATTTCATAACCGCATCTTTTGCAGTTGAGAATTTGCCAGAATTATCGTGTAATGCAAATTCATCAGTAACTTCTGCTACCATATATGCGTTTTTATTTTCACCTATAACACCTTTTGAGAAGTTTCTCCAAAAATCTACTACGCTAGACCATTCGTCTTTAAAGTTTGCATTGCCATTTCTTAAGGCATCCATATCAGCAATATCTTTAGCCGCATCAATACGCCAATCAAGACCAGCATTGTTTCTATCAACTACCATTTCTGCTAAAGCAAAACTGTTTTCATTCAAACCTTGAAGACGTTTTGTAACTGCTGATGTAATTTCATCTTTATCACGCATTGAAATATTTTTGATACCTGATTTCAAACGTTTAATCATCAAGTTAGCTTCATCTTCTGGTGAATCAGCTAGAATATTCATTGAAGCTAAAGTTGTTTCTTCTTTTAGTTTGTTATAATCGTAAGAAACTGTACCGTCTTCGTTAACTTTTGCTTGTGCTTTTGGAGCAACAGCTTTTACTAATGCATATTTTGCAATATCTTGGTTAACTAATGGTAATACATATTTACCTAATTTAGAAACTTTATTTCCTTCGAATAATTTACCACCTAAGTTTTTATTTACGTTTTGCATTACATCATTTGTAAACCTGAATAAATCTTCAGTAAACAATGTGTCTGCTTTTTTGTAAGTATCTTTGTTTTCTGCTGTAACTTGTGGATTACCAGCTTTAAACATTTCGTAACGGCTCATACCAATTTGGTCTGCTTTTGTTGCACGGTTTGTAATTAGTGATGAACCTAACACTGCAACAGTGTCATCTGCAAACTCAATTGAATCTAGTGGCAATGCCATGATAGATTGAAGTGTTAATTCTTTATAATCATCTGTCAATTTTGATGTTTTAGATTCATAATCACCATTTATAACATTTCTTACAATGTTTTCGTTAATATCGTTGTTTGATGGAAGTTCACCCTTCTTAGTTAGGTCTGCAATTTGTGCCATTGCTTTTTTAGGGTCTGAACTTACATTCTTTAATTCATGTGCTACATATTCATTTAGAATATCACTTGTTTTTCTTGTCCAATATTTACCAGAGTTTACAACATAATCTTGAGCCTCAATGTTTTTTGCCTTGATTTGTTGTGTTTGATATTCTCTATCATGTCTTGGTAAGTTTTCTAAACGTTTTGTATCAGCGTGTGAGAATACAAAGTTTAATTTTGCAATATCTGTATTTGCATCCCAAGTTTCAAATCCATTTTCGTATTTATCTTCTAATACGTAAGATTCAGATTGAGTTAAGAATTTTGCTGCCAATGGTTGGTCTAGCATAATTTTTTTATCTGCATTTTTGTTATATGCGTTTAAGTTTTTAACATTTTTGTTATATGTTTCTGGATTAATTTCAAATGAATAAGGAACAACAGTATCGTTATGATTATTGATTTCATAAGCGTTACCAGTGTCTAATTTTTCATAAGATTTAATTAGATTTTTTGTATCTTTTTTATCAGCTTCAGAAACCAATCTATTATCATAAATTTGAACATAAGTAGGTTTCTTTGAATCATATTCAGGGTTCTTAGATGATTTGATTTGACCATCTGCACCTTGTTCATATTTATATGGAGAGTTTACAACTTTATGCCCTACGTAATCTTGGTTCTTCGCAAAAATACCCATTGATAAAGGTCCTGATTGCAAACCACTTGCTCTAAACCAATTGTAATAAGGTGATTTTTCACCCCATTTTAACATGTGTTTAAAGTGGACACCTTCTAAACCTTCATTTACAAAAGCACCATCTGAAACAAAGTTCATACCATTTTTAAATAATTTCTTTTGTAAAGATGCATAGTTGTCAATGTTTCCAATAGAATTTGACATTTGCATACAGTTTTTATTCCAATAACTGTGAGAAGACAAACTATCATCTGTAAAGATTGGAGTTGATACAATTCTTGTATAACCAGCTTTTTTAAGCTTATCTACGTTGGCTTCAATACCAGCTAAAGTACCACCCATCTTATTTGAGAAAGTTTTTGTAGCATATTTTGCCTTTTCTTGAACATTTTTGTTTAAAGTTGGTTTACCTTTTTCATCATAAACCCAACCTACAGCATAAGAATCAGGTAGAGCTAATGTCATAGAACCACCTTTTGAAACTTGTGTGCCGTTTTGCATAACTAAATTAAATTTATCAAAATTACCATTTTTTGTATAATCAATTAAAGAA
>CALBKW010000160.1 GCA_937895785.1 uncultured Candidatus Melainabacteria bacterium
ATTTGCGCAAAGAACTTATGACCAAATATCTCAAGATATCGCACTAAATAATTCACCAGTAACAGTTGTTGTATACTGTGGTGGTATGTCAGGCATTGATATGACACACTTAGGAACATTTGATATCTCTATGATTAGCAATATTCCTAACGTTGTATATCTTGCCCCAACAAATAAAGAAGAATATTTAAGCATGTTAGATTGGTCAATTGAACAAGTCGAACACCCTGTATTTATTCGTGTACCATTGGGTGAACCTGTATCGACAGGAAAAATTGATAAGACAAATTATTCAAACTTAAATAAATATCAAGTAGTTGAAAAAGGTTCTGAAATTGCTATCGTGGCATTAGGTACATTCTTCCAATTAGGAGAAAAAGTTTCAGCTAGATTAAAACAAGCTGGATTTACCCCAACCTTAATCAACCCTAAATATATTACAGGGCTTGATGAAAATTTATTGGAAGGTCTAAAAGATTCTCATAACCTTGTAATTACCTTAGAAGATGGTATTTTAGACGGTGGTTTTGGTCAGAAAATTGCAAGTTTTTACGGTGATTCTGACATGAAAGTTCTTAATTACGGTGGTAAAAAAGAATTTACAGATAGAACAAAAGTAACTGATTTATACGAAAGATATCACTTAACACCTGAATTAATTTTTGAAGATGTAATGAAGCAACAATCAGGTAAGTTATTATATGCCTAAAAATATTTTAATTGTTTCTTCTAGTCCTCGAAAAGGTGCTAATTCAGATACATTATGTGACCAATTTTATGTTGGCGCACTTGATGCTGGTCATAATGTTGAAAAGATATTTTTAAAGGATAAAAATATCAACTACTGTACGGGCTGCGGTTATTGCACAGATAATCATGTTTGTGCCCAAAAAGATGATATGAGTGAAATTTTAGACAAATTTGTAAAAGCTGATGTTATTGTTTTATCATCACCAATCTACTTTTATACAATCTGTGGTCAATTAAAGACTTTTATTGACAGATGTTGTGCGAGATATACAGAACTTTCGAATAAAACCTTTTATTATATATTTACCGCTGCAGATACAAATGTTAATACAATAAATCGTGCACAGGTTGAATTAGGTGGATTTTTATCATGCCTAAACAATCCCAAACTTGCAGATGAAATTCATGCATTAGGAGTTTGGAAGGGTGGAGATATCTATGGTACAGATTTTCCGCAAAAAGCTTATGCTATGGGAAAAGCTATAGCTTAATCAACAATTTTGTTTTCAAGTTTTTTTACTCTAACTTGTACATCCTCAATTAGTTTTCTATTTATTGCTAATAAGTCTGCAAGTACTGCAATTAAAGCTATTTGAACCCCTGAAATTATAAATATAGCAGAAAGAATTAAGGACTGAATATGTCCAGCACCTGAACCAGTGCAATAACAGTATAAAAATCTTGTGCCAATTCCCACACCGATTAATATCGCTAACATAGCAATCAGAATAAAAAATCTAAAAGGCCTATAAATAATGAAAATTCTAAGCATTGTAAATATAGAATTTTTGACATAATCAAACATGTTTTTAACTAATCGAGATTTTCTTATATCTGGATTAGTGCGAATTGACACAGAAACTATTTCAAGTCCTTTAGGTTTTGCCTGAATGATTGTTTCCATTGTATAGGTATATTTATCGAATACGTTTAAAAGCGTAGCTGCTTCTCTATTAAAGGCTCTAAAACCACTTGGTGCATCTTGAACATCTGCAGAAGATACAAAACGCATTACGGCAGAGCCAAGAGTTTGTAAGAATTTCTTTAATGGTGAGAAGCTTTTAATATCTTTAATTGGTCTTGCACCGATAACAATGTCCGCTTTATTTTCCAAAATAGGTTTTACTAACAATTGTATATCATCAGCGCAATATTGGTTATCAGCATCTGTATTAACAATTATATCAGCACCTAACTTAACAGCCTCATTTAAACCCATTTTAAAGGCACTAGCAAGTCCTTGGTGACGATTTAATCTTACGATATGATTAACTCCATTCCAACTTGCTACATCAACCGTTCTGTCTGTAGAACCATCATCTATTATCATTGTTTCAATAACATCAATACCGTCTATCTGCTTTGGCAATACTGACAACGTATTCGGAAGACTATCCTCCTCATTAAAGCATGGAATTTGTATAATTAGCTTCATATCTAGTTCCTTAAATTAATTTTTATTATACAATCATTATATGAATTTGACAATTTTATGGATAACTTTAATAACAATTTTGGCAACAATTCTTAGAATAATAGGAATTGATAAGCCTGGAGGACTATGGAATGATGAATATATCTCTTGGTCTATAGCAAATATTCCTCTTGGAAAAGCCTTCTTAAAAGGTATTGCCTCACAATGTCACATGCCACTTTACTATCTTTACTTAAAGATTTTTTCACTGATTAGTAATGATGATTTATTTTTACGTTTTTCATCTGTAATTCCAGCGATGGCATCAATTCCAGTAATGTATCTTATTGGTAAGAACAAATCAAAACTATGTGGTATATTGTGCGCTTTATTTGTTGCTACAAGTAGTTTCTTGATATATTTTTCTCAAGAAGTTAGATTTTATAGTTTATTATTCTTATTTTCAACGCTTACGCTATTATTTACATTAAGAGTAATTCAAAAGCCTAATTTAAAAAACTTAGTCGGCTTAATTATTTCAAATAGTTTAATAATTTTAACTCACACTATCGGCTTTGTATTTGTCTTTTTTGACTTGTTGTTTATAACTTTTACATTCTTGCAACAAAAGAAATTTCAAAAACAAATTGTATCGAGCTGGATTGCTTGTAGCATTGCTCTTCTTGTAATATCACCATTAATTTTTAGAATTTTTACAACAATATCATTTTCTCAATGGTGGGCTAGTTTCTCAATAAGACGTATTATTCAAGTAATGGTTGATTTCTTTACACCTGTAATTTCTCAAATATTGCCAATAGAAGCATTAAATGGATATCATTTGTATGCGAGTTTAGTATTAATCGCAACAATGATAGCTTCAATGATTATATTTATTGGGCTATTTTATAAAAAATGTCAAAAAGAAAATTTAATATTTTATGTTGCGCTATCAGTATTTGTTGTAATGATTATTGCTGCTGCTCTTGGAAAAGTAGTTTTTGAAGCCAAATACATGATTGAAATTTATCCAATTTTAATTTTTGTATTCTTTAACACCGTATTATCATTCAGCAAAAAACGTATAAAAATACCCGTACTATTAATATTTTTTGCAATTCAGTTTGGATATTTATTTACTCCTTACGCAGCACAAAATATGCCTAGAGAAGAAGGGCATAAGTACGTTGCGCAACTTATTAAAGGTGCCAATTTAAAAACTGATGATTACATCGTCCTTACTTACTATCCACAAAACAGATTTGAAAAATATGTTGATTTCTCAAACTATAACGTTTCATCAATACACAAGGGCAATTTTAATGAATATTTGTTACCGTCAATAACTTACAAAAATGCCGTAAAAACAGGTAAAAAAGAATACCATGGAACATTTATCAATGCGACTTTACCTGTTGGAGTCTTTCAAGGTAGCAAATTGATTTATTACATAAACGATAATATCTATAAAAAAATGCATAAAGGTCAAAAGGTTGCATTTATATTCTTGGATAGCGTGTCATTCTTGGATGAAACTACATTCTCAAATGTTGTAACTAACAAAAAATTCTATGATGCAACTCCACTTTTATACATCATTTTCTCTGATTTTAGAAATGAAATAATAAAAACAATTCCAGTTCAAGCTAAAAACATTCGCTATGAAGTAAAAGGAGCATGGACTTTAGTTTCTTTTGAAAAATAGCTATCTTACATAAAAATCTGCTACTGCTAGTGGCTTATGTAAATTGTT